>CAVTLU010000017.1:0-231424 GCA_963735545.1 uncultured Acidobacteriaceae bacterium | reverse complement strand
AGCCGGCACCACTTTCGCATTTGGAAGGCACCCTTCCAATTTGACGGCAAGGACGTTTGGGTAGGCGCGGGCACTCACGACATCGGCTTCGCAAAAGACAAACGCAACGGGAAAATCACCCACAAGATTGACCCTGCCGTCGACGGCGAACGCGAGAACATCGGCCAGACTCTGCAACAGGCGGGCAAAACCAAGACCCTAAGCTACTATCTGCCGCCTGATCCGGTGCAGGACGCCAGAAACGCGACCGGCGATTCGTATCACTCGGACGGGCGCATTCTGGTGGTGGCTTTGCAGTAGTCCGAACTGCCGAGGTCCGTACCCGCTGCTCAACGGGAGGCTCGAATGAGAAATGCTTTTCTTCCGATGCTGATCATTGTAGCCGCGGCTGCGCCTTGCCTTTCCCAAGCGCAGGGTGAGTGGAGAATGTTTTACGAACTCGTCGGCCATTTCAACGTCTTGCTGCCGCGCGATCCTGGCTCACCCACGATCAATATCCACAAAGAAGGGTCGGACTTGATCATGGGAAGAATCTATACCGAGTACGTCGGCGAGAGAGACCCGAAAACTCTTTACGGTGTGGGCTTCCTGGATAACAAACCCATTCCTGCGGGAGTTCCTCCAGACCTGTTCCTTGACGGCGTGCTGAATTCCATCGTGCAGCGCTCCGACGCGAAGCTCCTGCACAGCGACAGGATCACGATTGGAAACCCGTTTTCTTTTCCAGGGCGGGAGTTTCGCCTCACTGCCGACAAATTTCAGATCGATCAATACGCCTTCACCAACGACAGTATGATGGCCGGTCTTCCGGGCCTGGAAAATGTACCCGGTGGACAAAAAGGACCGAAAGCGATTCTGGGAAGAATCTATCTGGTCAATCACCGCATCATGGTGTTGTGGTGCTTAGCCGACGCCGGTTCTTTTGACGAAAAGCCGGCACGGAAGTTTCTCAGTTCGTTCCAGCTCGGCGCTACGATTTTTATTCCATAAGGGCAGTAGAAAACTAGGGGGGAGATAGTCTTGGGTACGTCAACACAGGGTTCGTCAGCGCGCACTTCTATCCCATGCTCGATTGCGCCTTGGCTCTCGGTCCGCGATAGTACGAAAGCGGTCGAGTTCTACAAGTCGGCATTCGGGGCGATTGAAACCTATCGGCTTGAGCCGGGCAGCGGCGCGGTGGTGAGACTTTCCATCCATGGGGCGGAGTTTTGGGTCGCGGATGAGTTTCCCGATTCTGCCAAGTCCGGTCCTGAATCTCTGGGTGGCGGATCGGTGCGAATGATACTGACCGTCGGCGACCCGGATGCCGTCTTCGCGAGGGCGCTGAAGGCTGGGGCGTCTGAGGTTTTCCCGGTGGGAGAGGAACACGGCTGGCGGCTGGGGCGATTGGTTGATCCTTTCGGACTTCATTGGGAGATCGGTCGTATGCTGGGTCAATAACGATGCCCCTCGCTCCTTTCACGTTCTGACCCCGAATCCTCCACGACCCGGCTCTCATCCGTTATTCTAGTAACGACAGCCATGCCCACCGAGCAGACCATAGCCATCGCCGACAATAGCCCGAGTACGACTTCCACCGAGGAACGCGAACGCGTTTTTGAGATCTTCCGCCGCTGGGGATATCTGGAAGCGGATCTCGATCCGCTGGGCTTTCTGCGTTTGGATTCGGCTCCCGAGCTGCAGGTCGAGAGCGAATTCGCTCACGAAGCGCGCCGTGTCTATTGCGGGACCGTCGGCGCCGAGTTCATGCACATCGCCGACGGGGAGCGCCGCCGCTGGATCGAGGAGCGCATGGAAGGCGCTCCACCGGAGGTGCGGCAATCCGATGTCCTCGATCAGTTGATTCGCGCCGATCTCTTTGAGCAGGTCTTGCAGCAGCGTTACCTTGGCACCAAGCGCTTCTCCCTGGAAGGCGTGACGGCACTCATCCCGCTCGTGGATGAGATTCTAGAGGCGGCCGGAGAACGCGGCGCCGTCGAACTGGTGATGGGCATGAGCCATCGCGGACGGCTCAACGTGATTGTGCAAGTCGCCCGGCGGCCCCCGGAGGAGATATTCGCCGGATTCGAGGATGTAGACCCGCGCAGCGTGCTGGGCGGCGGCGATGTGAAGTACCACATGGGCGCGACGGGAGAATATGTGACCCGCGCCGGAGCAAAGATCCGCATCCACCTGGTATCGAATCCCAGCCATCTCGAGGCAGTCGATCCCGTGACCGTCGGTCGCAGCCGCGCCAAGCAGGACCGTGCCGGAGCAGGCGGAAGGGCTCAGTATCTGCCGCTGGTGGTACATGGCGACGGTGCCTTCGCCGGGCAGGGAATCCTCGCGGAAACTCTGAACTATTCCGATCTTCCCGGCTACAGCGTCGGCGGCACAGTGCATGTAGTCGTCAACAACCTGATCGGATTCACCACACTTAGCAGGGAATTGCACTCCGCCCGCTTTGCCGCTCAGGTGGCGCGGCGCCAGGACATCCCCATCTTTCACGTAAACGCGGAGGATGTTGACGCCGTGGTTCGCGTAGGGCGCATGGCGCTGGAATACCGCTACCGCTTTGGCAGCGATGTGGTGGTGGACATGATCGGCTATCGGCGGCATGGCCACAGCGAAGTCGACGATCCCACCATTACCCAGCCGCTGTTGTACCGGGCCATCAAAGAACATCCTCCGTTGTGGGAGATCTACGCCGAGGACACCGGCACGGAGAACGTGGAAGCGCGCGTGGATGCAATCCGCGCCGATCTGGAAGCCGCCCAGAAGAAGGCGAGCACGCTCCGCAAGAAGCCCTCGCTGCGCGCTCTTCCGGAATACTGGAACCAGTTCACGGGAGGCCGCTACAAAGCGCAGTATGCGGTTGAAACCGGGTTGCCGGTGGAGGAACTGCAAGCTGTAAGCGAGCGGTTGACCACCTATCCTGAAGACTTCCACATCCACCCCAAGCTCAAAAAGCTGCTCGAACAGCGCGCCGAAATGGGCGCTGGCAAGCGCCCGGTGGACTATGGCATGGCGGAAGCGCTGGCCTTCGGCAGCCTGGTGAAGGCGGGCGTGCCGGTGCGGCTGAGCGGGCAGGACACGCGCCGCGGCACCTTCAATCAGCGGCATTCTGTGCTGCTAGATATCGAGAACGAAACGGAATTCGTGCCGCTGGAGCATGTTGCCGACGGCCAGGCGCGCTGCGATATCTACAACTCGACGCTCTCCGAAGCCGGGGTCCTGGGCTTCGAGTACGGCTATAGCCGGGACTATCCCGAGACGCTCGTGCTCTGGGAGGCGCAGTTCGGCGACTTCGTGAACGTTGCTCAGGCGATCATCGATCAGTTTGTCAGTGCGGGTGAAGACAAATGGGGCCTGCTGTCCGGGGTGGTTCTGCTGCTGCCGCACGGCTATGAAGGCCAGGGCCCGGAACATTCCAGCGCACGCATCGAGCGTTTCTTGCAGCTGGCGGCGCGCGACAACATCCAAATCTGCCAGCCCTCGAACGCGGCGCAGTATTTCCATCTTTTGCGGCGGCAGGCGCTGCGCGTGTGGCGCAAGCCGCTGGTCGTCTTCACGCCGAAGAGCATGTTGCGCCATCCGGATGCATCATCCCCGATCGAGGACTTCACTCAGCATAGCTTCCTGAACGTTTTGCCCGACACCGAGGCGATTAGCGCCCGGCGCATCGTGCTGTGTACCGGTAAGATCGGGCATGAGCTGCGGATGGAACGTAAGAAGCGGAAGGACACGTCCACCGCAATAGTCTTTGTGGAACAGCTTTACCCGTTTCCCGAGGCCGAACTGACCGCCGAACTGGAACGTCATCCGGATGCGCGCGACATTATGTGGGTACAGGAAGAGCCGGCCAACATGGGTGCGCTGTTCTATGTTCTGCCGAGGTTGCGGCGGATCGCGGGTGAGCGGCCGGTGCTGACTGTAAAACGCTCGGCCAGCGCCAGTCCGGCGACCGGCAGCGCCAAAGCTCATGAGGTTGAGCAGAAGACTCTTGCTGACGCTGGCCTTTACCGCCAACGGTTAGCGGGTCGAGTCAAGTCGAGTATAAGTCGGTTGATGATGTCTTGCACGAATTGCCTTTACCATCGGTGACGGCATTAGCCTGGCAGAGGTTCGTATCAGGGCACGCCTTCACGGCGTGCCAGCTCGAATTGCAAAAAGCTTGTTCCGCGCCGTTGAGGCGCCATTCCACCCGCATCGCCGTCGCGCCCTATGGGCGGGAGCGATCGGGGTTCGTCCGGGAGCGACTGCACCGCTGAAGCCGATGCCCCGATACGAACCGCCCGCTTTCTAAACGGACATAATTCCGCGCTTCTCCCTGCGTTGCCTTAGCGATCCCTACCCGAACGAAGCGAAATAAACTGTCCGCAATGGGAAACTGTTCCGCTGACCGGGGGACATGTACCGAAGATTAGCACCGTACTCTTGCAATCGGTTCACTTCGGACGCAATCTGCTCGTAAAGGAAGTTACCGCGCAGCCGATAGGGATTTCACGGTCAATCCATGCGAGCCTCCAAAGCAATTCTGCTCTCCGCCTCTGCCACTGTTCTCGTTTTCACCCTCGCCCACGCTGGCTCTCCGGCATTCGGCCAAAGCAGCCTGGACGATGTACACGTGACTCCCCTGCTCGAGCAGAAACCCGCTAACCCACTCGACCAGATCGACCCGTTGCTCAATACACACGCCCAACCCATTAAGAAGGACGTGGACCTGGTCCTTGTACCCGTCACCATCACCGATGCCACGGGACGGTTGGTCACCGGCCTCGAGCAGGGCAACTTTCAGGTCTTCGATGGCAAGCAGCAGCAGGAAATCCGGCACTTCTCCAGTGAGGACGCGCCGGTCTCGCTGGGGATTCTCCTCGACCTGAGTGGCAGCATGGTAGACAAATTGGAGCGCGCCAAGGAGGCGGTCGTGGAGTTCTGCAGGACCGCCAACCCGCAAGACGAATTCTTCCTGATCTCGTTCTCGGATACACCTCGGCTAGTTGTGGATTTCACCTCACGCGTGGAAGACATCCAGAGCACTCTGCTTACCGCGGCGACCAAAGGCCGCACCTCCCTGCTTGACGCTATTTACATGGGCATGAACAAGATGCAGCAAGCCAGGCACGCCAAGAAGGCGTTGCTCATTATCTCGGACGGCGGCGACAATCGCAGCCGCTATACCCAGAATGAAATCAAGTCGCTGGTGCGGGAGGGCGATGTCATGATCTACGCCGTGGGCACCTATGACCGCAATTTCCAAACTGCGGAAGAACAATTGGGCCCGGAGCTGCTGAGCGACATCGCTCAAGCCACGGGAGGCCGTGCGTTCACCTTAGACAACCCCAATTACCTGCCATCGGTGGCGGAGCACATCGGCATGGAGCTGCGCAACCAATATGTGATCGGCTATCGCCCGGAGCAGGCTCCGCATGATGGAAAATGGCACAAGATCAGAGTGAAGATGAGCATTCCAAAGGGTTGGCCCTTCCTGCAAGTGAACGCTAAAACCGGATACTACGCGTCGACGCAATAGACATTTCCTCGTCCGTCTTCTCTGTGCGCTCTGTGCTTCCTGTGGTTGACCGCGTCTACCACAGGGAAGCACAGGGGAACCCAGAAAGATCAATGCCAAAATTAGGCCCTCGCCGGCTGTGCCTCCTTGTGCCTCCCTGTGCCTCCCTGTGGCCGAACCGAGCTACAAAGGAAAACAAGTGTTACCCTAACTTCCCGCGCCGAATCCTATGCCCCGCCACCAGCCATCGCGGAAGCTGCTTCGCATTGCAATCGACACCGGCGGCACATTCACCGATTGTGTCTGGACCGAGAACGGGCGCATTCGGATGCTTAAGGTGTTCTCGACTCCAGGCGATCCCTCCGAGGCGATCATAGAGGCGCTGGCCAAAGCCGGTGCCCATGGCCCGCTGACCTTGCTGCACGGAACCACCGTCGGCACCAACACTTTGCTGCAACGCAAAGGAGCGCGAGTGGCGCTGGTCACGACTGCTGGCTTCGAGGATGCCATCGAAATCGGCCGCCAGGCGCGGCCCAGGCTCTACGACCTTTTCTTCGACAGAGTTGAGCCGCTGGTTCCGGCGGAGCTTCGATTCGGCGTTCATGAGCGCACCAGCGCGGACGGCGAAATCATCGAGACGCTTTTTGCCACAGAACTTAACGCGCTGGCGGACGAAATTCTCCAAAAGGACCCAGAGGCCATTGCGATTTCGCTGCTCTTTTCTTTTGCCAACCCACAGCACGAACGCGCGGTTGCGGCGGCGCTGGAGAAACTCAGCCTTCCGATTTCCATCTCGCACCAGATTCTGCCCGAGTTCCGTGAATATGAGCGCACCAGCACCGTCGTCGTAAACGCGTACCTGCAGCCGGTGATG
Source organism: uncultured Acidobacteriaceae bacterium (assembly GCA_963735545.1). GTDB lineage: Bacteria > Acidobacteriota > Terriglobia > Terriglobales > Acidobacteriaceae > PALSA-270. The sequence continues at coordinate 225,059 of CAVTLU010000017.1, read as the reverse complement.
CAACGTTATCTGGCGAATCTCGAGCGGCGGGCTGACGATTTGGCCAACGGCAGTGCCCGCAGGAAAAAGCACGCCCGCATCTTCGTGATGCAGTCGAGCGGCGGAATCACGGCATTGAGTTCCGCAGCGCGCGAACCCGTACGCACTGTCCTATCTGGCCCAGCCGGCGGGGTGATCGGGGCGGCGGCCATGGCCGGGCGCGCGGGATTCAAACGCATCATTTCCTTCGATATGGGAGGCACGTCCACCGACGTTGCGCTGGTCGACCGTGAAGTCCACGCCAGCGGCCAGGCCGAAATCGCCGGCCTGCCGGTCGGAGTGCCGATGCTCGACATCCACACCGTGGGCGCGGGCGGAGGCTCGATTGCCCGATTCGACGCGGCCGGAGCCCTGCGGGTTGGCCCCGAGTCCGCGGGCGCCGATCCCGGCCCCATCTGTTACGGGCGCGGCCTCGAGCCCACGGTGACCGATGCCAATCTTATTCTGGGGCGCTTGCAGGCGCACCACTTTCTCGGCGGAGATTTCATTCTGGATGTAGAGCGCACGCGGCGGGTGGCCGCCGAGTGGCTAAAGAAATCGGGATCGAAACTCACCCTCGAACGGTTTGCCGCCGGAGTGATCCGCGTGGTGAACGCCACCATGGAGAAGGCCATTCGCGTGGTCTCGATCGAACGCGGCTACGATCCGCGCGACTTTGCCCTGGTGGCCTTCGGCGGCGCCGGCGGCCTTCATGCCTCCGAACTCGCAGAGGCCCTGGGTATTCCGAGCGTCATCGTGCCTGCATTGCCGGGCGCGCTCTCGGCCTTCGGCATCCTGTCGAGTGATGTGGTGAAGGACTACTCCCGCACCGTGTTATGGCGAGTGCACGAAAATCTTCCCGCGGAAAAACTCAAGCGGGAATTCGGCATCCTGCGGCGTGCGGCGGAGAAAGACTTCCGCAAAGAGTCGTGGCGCGGCGCCATTCGATTTCAGCTCAGCGTCGATGTCCGTTATCGCGGCCAGGGATACGAACTCAACGTTCCCTACACCCGAACATTGCTCCAGTCCTTCCAGAGCGAGCACCTACGCCGCTACGGTTACAACTACGCGGGAAGGGAAGTGGAGTTGGTCACACTACGTCTGCGGGCGAGCATGAAACCACCTGAGGCGAGTTCCGCTGCGAAGATCGACGCGAGCCGGACGAGCAGACCAAGCCATACCGACCATCTCCCGGTTCTCTTTGCTGGGAAAAAACTTCCCACCGCCATCCATGCTCGCGATGCCCTCCAACCAGGCAAAAGGCACACAGGGCCGGCCGTCGTAACCGAGTACAGCGCAACCACGCTGGTTCCTCCCAGGATGCAATTTTGGATGCACAGGGCAGGGAGCCTGGTGATCGCAACTTCGTCAGCCCCGGCTTAGCCGCGGATTCCTCGAATCTTGGAGGGAATTGCGCTTCCTGGCCGCCTCCTGCGTTCGGAACCGCAAACCACAGTGCTCAGTCGCTGGTTCTCGGTTTTCAGCTTGATTGTTACAGTCTGATGAAAACTGATGCAAACCCGCACGAAACTAGGTACTCGACACTTTCCCCCGCTACAATAATCCCGTGAAACCTGGCATCTTTGTGGTGGAGGACGATCCCGATATCTCTCGCCTGGTGCGCCATCACCTTGAGGGAGCGGGATTCGCGGTCAAGCTGTTTCCCACTGGACACACGGTCCTCGGTGAGTCGGAGCGGCAGCGTCCTGCGCTGTTCATACTCGACATTATGGTCCCCGGCAAGGATGGGCTCGAGCTTTGCCGCCAGATCCGGCAGACGCAGGCGCTCGCACCTACACCGGTGATTTTTCTTACCGCCAAGAGCGGCGAAGCCGACCGCGTGCTCGGCCTGGAACTGGGCGCGGATGATTACATCGCCAAGCCCTTCAGTCCGCGCGAACTGGTGGCGCGGGTGAAGGCGGTTCTGCGGCGCTTCGAACGTCCGCTATCCCCGATCCCTCTGCGCGTGGGTGAGATTGAGATTGATCCCGGCGCCATGACCCTTCTCGTCCGAGGAAAGTCGGTAACCACGACCGCGACCGAGTTCCGCTTGCTGGATTATTTCGCCAGCCATCTGGGCCGGGTATTCACGCGCGACCAGTTGCTGGACTCCGTCTGGCGCGACACGGCTTACGTCACCCCCCGCTCGGTGGACGTGTATGTACGCCGCATCCGGGAAAAAATCGAGCCGGATCCGGAGAATCCGCGATACCTGAAAACGGTGCGGGGTGCGGGATACCGCTTCGAGGCGCCTAAGTGAGGAAGCGCATTTTTCTTAAGTTGCTGGCCGCTTTCGCGCTGGTGATCGTGGCCGCAACCGCAGTTACCTATGTTTCGATTCGCCGGGCTTGGCTTGGTTCACCCCACCCGGAAGCCGCAGTTATGCAACTCTACAGCGCGCTGCTGCTGGGAGGGGTGGCAGCTTTCGCGGTGTCCATCATCATCGCGCGGATGGTCGCGCAGTCGACGGTGAAGCGCCTGCAGCGGATCGTGCAGTTTGCCGGCAAGATTGGCGCCGGCGACTTGACGGCGCGTCTCGCCGCCGACAGCGATGACGAAATCGGGCAAGTGGCCACTGTACTGGACGAAACCGCCCGCCACCTCGAGGAAAGCTTTGCTGCCCTACGAACCAGCCAGCATCAGCTCGAAACTGTGCTCAATAGCATGGAAGACGCAGTCGTCGCTCTGGACTCCGACAACCGTGTGCAATGGTCCAACCAGACCATGGACCGGCTGATTCACCATCACACGCGGCGCAATGCGCCCGTGGTCGAGGCCGTGCGCGATCCCGATTTTCTGCAAGCGGTTCGGGGGGCCGGCGAGGCCAGGAGAGTTTGCACCGCCCGGGCCGCCTCCTTGCTTCCCGGCCGCACGTTTGAGGTGACTGCGGCCCCCATGCCCGGTGGCGGCGTCGTGGCCGTGCTGCGCGATCAGACGGAGACCGAGCGGGTGGAGAAGACTCGCCGCGATTTCATAGCCAATGTCTCGCATGAATTGCGGACCCCGTTGACCTCGATTCAGGGCTATACCGAAACCCTGCTGGACGGCGGAGGCGAAAACAATCACTCCCGCGACTTCCTGGAAGTGATACGGAAGAATGCTGCGCGTATGTCGCGCCTGACCGAGGACCTGCTTACCTTGGCGAGAGTAGAGTCCGGCGAGCACCGCTTCGACATTCAGCCTGTGGCCCCGGAAGAAATCTTGCGGGAGGCAACGCAGAGTCTCCGGGAGGCCGGCCGAGGGCACGGCGTCGAACTGCAAGTCGAGGACACCACCCCATGCCGGGTCAGCGCCGACCGCGAAGCCGTACACCAAGTCTTGTCCAATCTCATCGATAACGCGCTCAAATACGGCGCTTCGGGAGGGCGAGTTGTGCTGGGCGCGAGGGCGGTGCCGCAGGCCGTGGAGTTCTACGTCCGTGATTTTGGTCCCGGTATTCCTTCGGAGCATTTACCGCGGCTGTTCGAGCGCTTCTATCGCGTGGATAAGGCCCGCTCCCGCGAGTCGGGCGGCACCGGCCTGGGGCTGGCCATTGCCAAGCATATCGTCCTCGCCCACGGTGGAACCATCCGGGCCGAGAGTGAACTCAATCATGGTTCGACGTTCTTGTTTACGCTGCCCACGACCGCTTCCGCGTGAATTTCATCCCGGCTTTTCTTTGCGGCCTTTGCGGATGTTCTCTGCCAACTTGGGTTTGCACCGTAGATGAACGACGGGCGTCCCTTCGACTTCGCTCAGGGCGGGCTGTCGCCCGTCACTCCACGGACCTGTGCCCTGACGGGCGAGGACGTCCGTCGCTCCATCTGCTTAGTTGCTGTGCAAAGAAAGATCCGAATAAACCCTTGAGTTTGTTGAACTTCATACGCTTTAAGAATTCACAGCATTTTAACCCGCAGCCATCAAGGGTTAACCTATGCTTATAACCTGATGCTCTATGGAGAAAATCGGCATCGAAGATCAAACGGGGCTCGGCAGTCAGCGATCGCCTCGTCCACGGAAGTGAGCATGAGCAGTGCTGTCATAAAGAGTCCGCAGCCCGAGCCCTCCTACTCACATTTGGTAAAGCGCACCATTGAGGGTTGCCGGATCGCCAAAGAAGCCGCCGGAGCCGCGGCGGAGGGCATTGCCACCGGGTCTGCCGTTTTGCTCGCCACGCTTCGCGAGCGGGAAAAAGAACTCGACAGCATGGACATGGAAATTGACGCCGGCGTAACCATGGCCATCACTCAGGTCACTGAGCCTGAGGCCCGCGAACTGCTCGCCTGCATGAAGATCATGATCGGCCTGGAGCGCATCGGAGACCTGCTGCTCAGCTTCGCCACCAGCGCGCAGGCCGTGGGCCCGCGCATCGATACTCAGGACTCGCGCGACCTGACTCATATGGCTACGGTGCTGGAGAAGATGCTGACCGATGTCGGCGCCGCCTTTTCCACGCGCGACGTGAAACGAGCCGTGGATGTGCTGCGCGCCGATGCCGAGATGGACCGCTTGCGCAATCTGATCTTCCTCAGGCACATTGAGAATCCGGAGAACGTCCATCGCCAGGCCAGCCTGCAGGTCATCTTCATGACGCAATCGTTAGAGCGAGCCGGCGACCACGCGAAAAATCTGGCGGAAGAAGTCTGCCATTTCGTCAGCGGTCACACCGTTCGCCACGTCCTCATGACCTACGATAAGCCGATCGAACAGATGTTTCTGGACTGGCTGCGCCAACGGGACGACAAGCACTAATCGCTGACGCCAGCGCCCAGGACTCCTGCTCCGCGGTCCCCAATCTTCAATTTCATTAGCTTGATCTCTCTGCGTTCTCTGCGGCCTTTCTCCGCGTGCTCGGCGATTTAAGATTTTGAAGTCGTGCGATGCAGCGAAGGTCCGGTAGAGACGTAGCTCGGCTACGTCTTGCTGACAGCAGCAATGCACATTGGGAGCGGAGCAAGATGCGGGCAAGACGTAGCAGAGCTAACGTCTCTACAGCCCGTCGCTTCAATAAGAATGAGGCTCGAAGCTTGTCTTTACAAACCTTGACTGATTCTTTACGAAACTTTGCCCTGAGAAGTCCTGTTCCTCACATCTAAGAACCCAAGCAGGCGTTGTGGAGATTTCGTGGCAAAGGCCTGCTCCGAGGGGGATTCGATGGGCAGTGGATTTATGGACCGGGCAAAGGGGTGGTTACGGCAGCGTTGGAAAGGGAGCGCAATTCAAAGTCAGGGTCTACTCGCAGTCTCTCTGGGCATGGTCCTGACGGTGGCCGGGTGCGGAGGAGGCAACACGGCGACCCTCCGCGTCCTGGATGCGTCTCCCAACGAAAATGACGTCGATGTCGTGATCGACAGCAAAACGATTACAAGCGATCTGGCGTATGGCGGCGTCAACAGCTATACGACCGTGAACTCCGGCTCACGACAGGTTCAAATTCTTCCGGCCAACTCGACCGCTCCCCTCATCGACCAGACGATTTCACTCGCCAGCGGTAGCGCTTCTACGCTGATTATGGCTGGTCTCGCGCCGAATCTGACCAGTTTGTTGCTGACCGATACTGCGACCGCCGCTACGGCCGGAACGATCATGGTGCGGGTAGTGCACGCGGCCCCAAGCATGGGACCGGCAGACGTCTACGTGGTTTTTTCGGGCACCAGCCTCGCGGGGCTTGCGCCGAACGTTTCGGGTATCACGTTCGCCAAGGCCTCCGCCTATCAGACGCTGACGATCCCCACCACGACCACAACCACGACAGGTACGTTCGAAGTGTTTTTCACTCAGCCTGGGACCAGCTCCGCTTTCTTAGCCACGGGGCCGATCAGTTACACCACGGGGCAGGTTCGAACAGTGGTTGCGCTGAATAGCTTGAGCGGAGGATTCACTTCCGTGACCCTCCCCGACTCAAATTGAGAAATGGTCGAAGTTTTGGCCTTTGGGGACTGGTTTGACGCTGAACCGGGGTGTTCCTATAATGTCACCATCCAGACCCTGAGAATGGTGTAGGTTTGATACTACGCCTTCCGGTGGGGTGTGAAGCGTTGGTAAATCCACCCAGCCTCCCGGATGAATTCCTGGCTCGATCTTAGGGCGCGGCCCAGGACCTGGGAAAGAAATCCAAATCATTCCGGGAACAATTGTCCAAGGAGTTCAAAGCAAACCCATGACTAAGCTTGTGCGTTCTCTGACATTCTCTGCGTTCGTGCTCTCGGTCGCGGCTCTGGCCCAAACCGGCAGCTCCGCCGCGGCTCTGCCGTCCGCTCCCAGCGCGGCTTCAACCACTTCCGAGGCCGGTATGGGAGGCAAGATCGGCACTATCAACATCGAGCAGGCTATTTTTGCCAGCAACGAGGGCCGGCGCGATTTCGAACAGCTCAGCAAGAAACTCGAACCGAAGCAGGCCGAGTTGAAAGGCAGGAGCGACGAGCTGGACACTCTGAAAAAGCAACTGCAAGCGCAGAGCGATAAGCTCAACGATGATGCTCGCAATGAGTTGGTAAAGCAGATTGACCAAAAACAAAAAAGCTTCGACCGCGACGTACAAGACGCGCGCGACGATGCTCAGAGCCAGCAGAACGAGATTGCGCAAAAAATTCTGCAGAAAATGGCGCCGCTTTTGTCGAACTACGCCAAGGAGAACGGTTACGGATTGATCCTCGACACTTCCCAACCCTGGCCCCAGGGACCGGTGATTATGTCGGGGCCGCCGTTCGATCTCACCAAAACAATCGTGGACGCTTATAACGCGCAGTCGGGTGTGGCTGCGCCCGCTGCCCATCCGGCTGCGGCTCATCCCGCCGCTGCCCATCCGGCAACGACTCCGGCTGCCAAGCCTGCAACGACTGGCAACAAGCCGTAAGATTCCCCATGTAGGGCGGACACTCCTGTCCGCCACAGTTGGGGTTGCTGTTAATCGTGCGACACCTCGCAAGAGAAAAAAGTTCCCACAAGGCCGCGTGCAAACGCGGCCTTTTCTCTTCGCTTCCTGCGGAGAAAGTTGCACCGGTAAAGGCTGCGTCCGGTGTCCTAAGAGATAGCCGTATCCATCTCAGGAGGACACTATGTTTGCCGACTCTGTTTGCGATTCTCCCTGGGCCAATCGTTCGCATCGCGGCTGGACTACGCTGGCTTCGTTCGGACTGCAGGCGCTGGCAGTCGGGTTCCTGCTGCTGTTGCCGCTGCTCTACACCGAAGGGATTTCGCGGTTGCAGTCGTTGACGCAGGATCTCGTAGCCCCGGCGCCGCCACTTGCGCTTCCACCACCACCCACAAATGTGCGTCAGGCACGGCCGCTGGCCAGCAACCTGTTGTCAGACGGCAGAATCATCGCGCCGAAGTCTATTCCCACTCACACGGAGCAGGTGGTCGATACCGTCCCGCCTCCTCCCGTTGATATTGGTCAGTTAGGCGTTCCTAATGGAATCGGCGACCGCTTCGCGAGGAACGGCGTGCCCTTCGGGATTGGAAACAGCGTTGGTCCCGTCGCCCCGCCCCCGCCGCCGAAACCGACCACGAATCCACCGCGAATCTCACGCATGATGGAGGGGAACCTCATCCATCGCGTGCAACCGCAGTATCCAGCACTGGCAATCATGGCGCGCGTGCAAGGCGAGGTCGTGCTGCGCGCAGTGATCGGCAAAGACGGCGCGATTGAGAACGTGCAGGCAGTCAGCGGTTCCCCTCTGCTGCTGCATGCCGCGGTGGACGCCGTGAGCCAATGGCGCTATCGGCCGTACTATCTGAACGGTGAACCCGTAGAGGTGGACACACAAGTGACGGTGAACTTCGTGCTCTCGGGACGTTAGTTTTCTTGTCGACTGACTAACGATGGAGCGACGGGCGTCTCAGCTCGTCGGACCACGGACCTGTGCCCTGACGGGCGGAGGGACGTCCGTCGCTCCCTGGCAGAGACTTGTTTACAATGACGGGAAGCTACACTCGTCTTGAGCGCCCAGCCCCCATGAAAAAGCCCGCCGCCATTCTCGGATCGGTCTTCTTCCTCCTGCTGGCGCCGGGCACAGTCGCGGGCTACATCCCGTGGCTCATCTCGCGTTGGCGAATGCAGCCGCCGTTCCTCGGCCTGCCCTCCCTGCGCATTATCGGAATGCTCCTGATCGCAGCCGGCATCCCAATGTTGCTGGACTCATTCGACCGTTTCGCGCGTCAGGGTCTGGGAACGCCCGCCCCGGTTCTCCCCACCCAGCATCTTGTTGTAACCGGCCTCTACCGTTACGTCCGCAACCCGATGTATGTGGGCGTCACTTGGATCATTCTCGGGCAGGGCTTGCTTTTCGGAGATGTTCGTGTGCTCGGTTATGGAATGCTGGTCTGGTGCGCCTTCTACTTGTTTGTCATAGGATACGAGGAGCCAACTCTGCGCCGCACGTTCGGCGAGGAGTATCAGCGCTTCTGCCGCAATGTCTCACGTTGGGTTCCCCGGCTTAGCCCCTGGGACGGCAATCACAACCAACCCTCGGTGAAATGAATTGCGATAAGACCGTGGGCCTCATCTCGGCTCGCCTTGAAAATAACTTCGCACCCCGGCTCTGGTCATGTAGAAAAGCAACGGGCTTGCGATTGCCACGCCGACGCCACCTTTCCAGTCTCCCAAAGCCAGGTGAATCAAATCGCCCGCCAGATTTCCCCCGATCAGCAGCACGGCGAGCACCCATCCCCAGAAGCGTTTTTTCAGCCAGCCGACTCCGCCGCACGCCAAGGCGATGCCCAGCAGCGGGAACAGGATCCCCATTTTGCGGCCCATGGCTGTGAGTTGCACGTAGGCGGTTGGGTTCAGCACCCACATGCGGTCCAAGCGGGTTCCAGGAAAGAGCAGGCTCACGCCGGCGGTGGTCGCCGTAATGGCTCCCGCGAGCAGGAATATCCCAATCGCCAGAAATCCTGCCGGCCGCTGCGCTGCTGTTCCCATGGCTCGATTCATATTACGACGCTGCCTTGATTTCCTCTCGCCAGTGTGGCAGCCTCTACATCCGCCGGAAATTGCAGCCGAAACGCGGCCCTCCGGCGCTTCCTCCATGCCGGAGACAATCAGCCAACCCAATCTCGCCGTCGCCGAAACCGACTACCCGGCTCTGTTTCTCGCCGCCGACAGCGCTTCGCGCATGGCCCAGAAACGGCACCTCGCTTTCACCGGAGTAATCCTGGGCGCGCTAGTCGCAAGCGCCGCTCTGGGAGCGCTCGCCGGCGTATTCACCTCGATTGCCAAGCCCCTGGCGCTGGCCTCGACCGCCGGCGCCGCTCTGAGCTTCATGCTCACCGCCATGCGCAAAGCGCTCAAGCCGGAAAAACTCTGGTATAGCGGACGCGCCGTAGCCGAATCCGCGAAGAGCCTGGCCTGGCGCTACATGACCGGAGCCGACCCCTACGCCCTCTCTCTGCCGCCCGCTGAGGCCGATACTAAATTCATCGCCGACCTGAAGTCTCTGGTGAAAGATCAGGGCCAGGCCGCTCTCGGCTTCGGCAGCGAGTTCAGCGACCGTCCTCAGATCACGCCGCGCATGCGCGAGGTCCGCTCCGCGTCCCTGGAGCAGCGCCGCCAAGTCTACGTTGCCGCCCGCATCAACGACCAGCGCAAATGGTACGGAGCCAAGGCCCGCCGCAGCCAAACCATCGCCAACCGATACTTCGTCGTCATCCAGCTAAGTCAGGCGCTCACGCTGGCGGCGACGGTCCTGCTGCTCTCCTCGCTCGGATCGAAATGGAACCTGGGCGGCGTGTTTTCGGCGCTAGCCAGCGCGCTGATCGCATGGCTGCAGGTGCGGCAGCATGAGGAGCTGGCACAGTCCTACGCAGTTGCGGCGCTCGATCTGGGATTCATCGAAGAGCAAGCCGCCAGCGTTGCCACCGATCAACAACTAGCGGCCTTCGTAGGCGACGCGGAAAACACGGTCTCTCGGGAGCACAGCTTGTGGATTGCGAGGAGGAATCAAGGATAGTAGCGTCAGGAACCAGACTATAAAGTGGCCATTTCCTGAGAGATAAATTCACGAGCGGTGGCTTCCGGGCTGCTCTGAACCAAGTATCTTCTCTCACGCAAGGATGACGGCAGAAGAGCTGGATTCAGGTTGCGAGCAAGAATAGGAACCACTCTCTTGCCCATGCCGATGGCGGCTCCGATCTCAAAGAAACGGTTCGGACGATCGACTGTATCCGGTGTAACAAAAAGAACTATCAAACTGCTTTGCCGCATGCCTTTTTCAAGAGCCTCTCGTACTGACTCGCCGGGCTGGATCTCATGATGATCATGCAGAACGTTTATCCCGTTTTTTTCCAGCGATCGGGCGAACTCCCGCACCCAACCTTCATCAGAAAATGAATGAGAGATGAAGACCTTCGTGGCCAGATCGCCCTTTGCCATAGCCCTATTCTAACCCTTGGCAACCCTCTTACGGAGCTGTTTCAAGTAGGTATCAATTTCATTTAGTTCGATAAGGTCGCGCTTTTTAATGAGCAATGGAACATCAGGGCGTGCCTGTAATTCCTGAGGGGACATCCCGTACAGGATTCCCACTATGGGGATTCGACGTCCCCAGGCAGCGCCTATCTCCGCCCAAATGTAGGGTCGTTCTAAGCCCAAGGGGTCAGCAAGACCAGCAATTCATGCGCCTTGGCCAGAAATTCGAGAATTGCCTCTTCAAATTCTGCGCCTGTGTCGATATCCGCTTCATCCAAAAACGGCTTTGCACCGGAAGCGGCGACTTCGCGAGCAATTTGCTTTGCAACCCATGTATCGCGGCTGCTGTGACTGATGAAGACAAGTCTTGGGGATGTTTTTCTGTTCTTGGGCACAGCAACGGCCTTTTAGAACGAAATAATAGACTTTGGCCCTTACATCCTCATATCACGACCGTCTCTTTATACTCCCCAAACACCTTCCTGCAGTGTGTCGGAAATCTCGCCCACCGTGGCATACACCTCGACCGCCGCAAGGATGTGCGGCATGAGATTTGTGCCGGAGCGGGCGGCGTCTTCAACTTGCTTCAGAGACGCTTGCCACGCAACCGCATCGCGCCGCGCACGCAGCGCTTGCAACCGCTCCACCTGCTTGCGTTCCAGCGCCTCGTCAATGTGCTGGATGGGAATCGGTTCCTCTTCTTCCACGGTAAAGCGGTTTACGCCGACCACGATGGCTTCTTCGCGATCGACTTGCTGCTGATATTCGTACGCTGCATTCTGAATCTCCTGTTGCGGATAGCCGCGCTCGATGGCTTTGAGCATGCCGCCGAGCGCCTCGATTTTCTGCAAGTACTCGTCGGCGCGCCTCTCGATTTCATTGGTTAACGTTTCAACGTAATAAGACCCGGCCAGCGGGTCGATGGTCTGCGGCACTCCGGATTCATAAGCGATGATCTGCTGCGTGCGCAGCGCGATGCGCGCCGCCTGCTCGGTGGGCAGGGCGAGGGCTTCGTCGTAGCCATTGGTGTGCAGCGACTGTGTGCCGCCCGAGCACCGCAGCCAGCGCCTGCAGCGCGGTGCGGACGATATTGTTCTCCGGTTGCTGCGCCGTCAGCGTAGAGCCGGCAGTTTGGGTATGAAACCGCAGCATCCAGGAGCGTGGATTCTTCGCCTTGAAATGTTCCCGCATGATGCGCGCCCACATGCGCCGGGCGGCGCGGAACTTGGCGACTTCTTCCAGAAAATTGCTGTGCGAGTTGAAAAAGAACGACAGCCGCGGAGCGAATTTGTCGACATCGAGTCCGGCGTCGATCGCCGCCTGCACGTAGGCGATGCCGTTGCCCAGAGTGAATGCCACTTCCTGTACTGCGCTCGAACCGGCCTCCCGCATGTGGTAGCCGGAGATGGAAATCGTATTCCACTCCGGCACGTTCTCGTTGGTCCAGGCAAACATGTCGGTGATGATGCGCATCGCCCGCTCAATCGGGAAAATGTAGGTGCCGCGAGCTACGTATTCCTTGAGAACGTCATTCTGTACGGTGCCCGTTGATCTTGCGGATATCCGCTCCCTGACGGCGCGCGACCGCGACGTAGAGCGCCAGCAGAATCGAGCCTGTTGCGTTAATGGTCATCGAAGTGGAAATCTTGGTCAGGTCGATGCCATCAAACAGCCGCTGCATGTCTTCAATCGAATCAATGGCGACGCCGACTTTGCCCACTTCGCCCACGGCCAGCGCGTTGTCCGAGTCGAGGCCAATCTGCGTTGGGAGGTCGAATGCTACAGAAAGCCCGGTCGTGCCATTTGCCAGCAAATACTTGTACCGCTTGTTGGATTCTTCGGCGTCGCCCATACCGGCGTACTGCCGCATAGTCCAGAGCCGGCCGCGATACATTGTGGCTTGCACGCCGCGCGTGTACGGGAAGGCACCCGGGTAGCCTACTTGGCGGTCATAGTTCCAGGCTTCGAGATCAGCCGGCGTGTAGAGCGGGTGTACCGGGATGTGGGAGGAAGTTTGGGGATCGTTGGACGAAGTGGCCTTTGGTTTCTCAGTCAATGATTTTTCGGTCATGATTTTTCACTCGTCAACACCGGTCTCCGACCGCGTTTGATCCCAAATTCTATGCGATCTGGACAACTATTCAAGTGATTCGAGTCACGTTCCAGGAGAATCTCAAATCGCGGAGCACGTAGGGGACTTCCGTGGAGTTTACAGACAAGACGCCAGCGCTTGAGAACGGAGTGCTACTTCTGGCAAGCGGGAAAAATCTCTCTGCCTTACGGACAATTGAGTTGCGCGGTTCCTGAAATCAGCACACCTGTTCCCGGGGTGGGCATATCGGGCCCACCCTTCGGCGCGCTGGCCCTAATGGTCGCTACTCCTGTAGCTCCGGGGACACAGTGTGCCACTCCGCTGTTAAAGTCGACCGTCGCGATTGTTATATCGGAGGAGGCCCAGCCACTGAGCGTCAGCGGCGTCACCGGCGTAGGTGGCGCGCTGAAATTGCCGGTGGCGCCGAATTGTACCTGGCCGTTGGGGAAGTTCAGAGCGTCGGCAGTGGCCGGAGTCACGTTGATCGACTGCAGTACGCGCGGGTTGTCGTTACTCATTCCGCCGCAACCGAGTGCCAGCAACAGGGCAGGAGCACCGACAGCCAGGGAGAAAGTCTGAAGGGTACGCATGGGACAAGCCTCCAAGCACTTGGATGTTGGTGCGATGCTAGCGCGCAGCGGCGGGGTTGCGTCACGGTCCTTAGCCCGGTTGCCGGCAGCTATTTCGGCGGCGCCGCTTTCTTGCGCACGCGCCAGAACGAGCTGACGCCAAACCAGGCGAACATCAAAGTGAAAAGAGTTGCGATGAGCAGCCGTTGGGCTACAGGCTTCCCGGCATGGTAGGCCGCATATTCGCGCATGAACGCAATTCCGCCGATGCCCGCTAACGCCAGGAAAACAAAGCCTGTGACTTCGAGCCAGAGCTGGCCCAGGACGCGTCCCCAATGGCTGGCGAGGGCGCGGCCGCCTTGCAGAATGGCCCCGAAGGTGCGGGTACGTCCTGCGCGCTGTGCCGCAACCCGCGCCAAGATACTCAATTTGCGGGCAGTAGAGACGCTCACCATATTGGTCGATTTTATCAGGGTTAGAGGGTACAATAACCGGACCGCATCCGTGCGGCATCTAAGACGATAGGCGACGCAATTCGACGTAGCCTGCGATCGAGGATAGATTCTAGCAAGCGCCGTTGCCAACGGTAGGGGGTAGGGGCGAGTGGACCAGCAACTGAAGCAAATGATGAAGGAACTGGGTGAGGCGATCAACGAATCCCTCGCTGACAGCGAACAAATCGCGGAAGTCGTGTCCAAAATCAAAGAGGGCGGATACGACATCTTCCTGGTGCTGGAAGCCACGATTGGGGTCAGCAAGCCGGGCGAAAAGTCCGATAAGACTTCGCTGGTGACCACGCTCTCCAGCAATCCCGAACTGAAGATCAGCGATCAGGATTTGAAGTTCCTGAAATCGCTGAGAATCAAAGTCGAGGATAACGAGGCGGCGTAGGATCGCTCGTGCTGACTTCCTGATGGACTTGAGGCCGGTTCTCGGCCTGAACCAACTCGAAAAATTTTAGTTGATCTTATTCCCAGAGCAGGACGGGGAAAGTCCGTGCGTGAATCGGATTCTGACGAATAGTTTCTGCGCGACGGGTCCGATCCGTCCGACAGGAAGGCCTGCAGAGCTTAGCTCGGCCTGGACCCTTCGACTTCACTCAGGGCAAGCTTGCGAGGCGCCCGTCCCCACGTATTTTCCACTGTGCTAGTATCTAGAGTTTCCCAGAACTGCCAGACGGGCGGCGGAGAATTGCCCTGCGGCGGCGTATCCTTAAGGCCCGAAATCGTCATCGAATTATGAACCAGAAGTAGAACCTGATGAAAGACACCCTCGGAGTCCTATTGGCGGGCGGGGCGGGCGAGCGCCTCTATCCCCTTACCCGCGACCGGGCGAAACCGGCCGTCACCTTCGGCGGCATTTACCGGATTATCGACATTACCCTTTCCAACTGCATTAACTCCGACCTGCGGCGGGTTTACATCCTCACGCAATACAAGGCGCTGTCGCTGAACCGGCACATCCGCGAAGGCTGGAACATTCTGGGCCGCGAGATGGGGGAGTTCATCGAAGTGCTGCCGCCCATGAAGCGGGTCAGCGAGCAGTGGTACCAGGGCACGGCGGACGCGGTCTACCAGAACATTTATTCCATCGGCTCGGAGCAGCCGAAGCATGTGCTGATTCTTTCCGGCGACCACATCTACAAGATGGATTACTCGCGCATGGAGCGGCAGCACCTGGATTCGGGAGCGGATGTGACGCTGGCCACCATCCAGATCGATCCTCCCGACGTGTCGCGATTCGGCGTGGTGAACGTGGAGCGGGACAATCGGGTGATCGGGTTCCTGGAAAAGCCGCAGCGGACCGAGTTGCGGTCGCCGTACAACCCAAGCAAAGTCTCGGCGTCGATGGGCATTTACTTCTTCAACACGGACGTGCTGATTCCCGTGCTGCTGAAAGACGCGGAGGATCCGAATTCCAGCCATGACTTTGGCAAGGATATTCTGCCCAAGATGGTGGACGAGTACCGCGTGTATTCCTTCGACTTCGTCGACGAAAACAAGACGGAGGCCCAGTACTGGCGCGACGTAGGAACGCTGGAGGCCTTTTACGAAGCCAACATGGACATCGTTTCGGTCTCACCGGTGTTCAATTTGTACGACTCGGACTGGCCAATTCGCACCCATCAGCGGCAGTACCCGCCGGCGAAATTCGTGTTCGCGGAAACCGGACGCATGGGCACGGCGCTGGATTCGATCGTTTCCGCCGGCTGCATCGTCTCCGGCAGCATTGTGAAGAACTGCATTCTCTCGCCGGATGTGCGCGTGAATTCCTACAGCGAAGTGGAATCGAGCATCCTGTTCTCGCACGTGAATGTGGGGCGGCATTGCCGCATACGGCGGGCGATTATCGACCGCGACGTGCATATTCCCGAGGGCACGATCATCGGCTACGACAGCGAGGCCGACCGGCAGCGGTATTTCGTCACCGAGAGCGGAATCACGATTGTGACGCGCGATTACTCGTTGTTTGAGAATCCGGTGACGGTGGATTACTTCACGAGCGAGTAGAGGGACTGGCCCAAGGTCCGACTCGTCGTGCGCGGGTCAATGTCATGCTGCTCTGGGAGTGCCAAAGCGCGGCTGTCAGGCACTAGTGCAATCCCGTTGTGACTATGGCGAGACCGCCGGAGCCGAAACGTTGCGGTACTCATAGCGGACAGACACGTGTGACTTGTTGCCGTCAGAGTCTAAATCCTCTTCCTGGCGCAAAATGAGTCCTGTGCTTCTGGAAATCCAGATCAAGGAATCTGTTTTCATGTCTTCCGTCTCCGCGTGAGCGCTGTATACTCCCGCGGCTTCTCCGTTGACCGCTTCATCACGGACATGGCGGCATGACATATTCTTGGCGTCCTTGCGATTTTCCTGCTCCTGCTTCTGCATATCCTGCACCGTCATCGGACTCTTTTTCCATTTGTCGCGAATCCGCACATAAATAACGCCGCCCGCGAAAATGGCTTCGCCATCAACTAGCTTTTGGCCGGTCTGCAGTGTGGTGGTCGTATAACCGTGGTGCGGCGTCATGGTGACTTTATCGCCGGCATCGAACACAAACTTGCAATCATTCTGCGCCCGTGCAAGGGGTACGTTTCCGCAGGCAAGGAAAATCAAGACGAAGGTTGTGAAGGAACTCCAGTGGTCCAACCTTGCGAGTGTTTTGTTTTGCGAGTCCACTTGCCCCCCTGTTCCTGTAGCGTGCTCCCAAGCGCATGCCCAGACGATCTGAGAAGCATAGTGACGAAAGCTGGTCCAAGTCCAATCCTCGGGGCTTCCGGGGGGTTACGTTTTCTGTGTGTAGACATGAGAAGAAGGCAAGCCCTTAACGGCAAAACACGAAGAAAAATGTAAATTTCGCCACGGAAACAGGCAACAATTTGGTCGCCACTGCTTCCTCTCAAGATGGCTGTTTGCGACATCCGGTCAAGGTGGGCCACTAGTTAAGTTGGCGGCGGCGTCCCTTCGATATGTGTGACTAGCATCACTGACTTCCTCTGGCCTGCGGACAGAATCTAACCCAGGAGGAGGTCTACTCCGATGAAAAACTCAGAACCCACAATGATGCCGGACAACACGCCGATCACTTATCCGCCGGGAGTGGAGGAACAAATCCGCTGCCGGGCTTATCAACTCTACGAAGAGCGCGGCAGACTCGACGGGTATGATGTCGAGGACTGGCTGCGCGCCGAAGCTGAAATTCTGACCCACAAGGTGATGCGGAAGGCAGCATAGTTTAGACTGGCTGACGCGAAAGGAACCACACTAGAGAAATGGCAAACATCAATACGAAGAAGGGTGTCATCGGAATTTTGACCGGGGGCGGCGACGTGCCGGGCCTGAATCCGGCGATTCGCGCTGTCACCATCCGCGCGCTGCGCGAGGGCTACCAGGTGATCGGCATGCGCCGAGGATGGGGCGGACTGGTCGATATTGTCCGCGAGAAGGACTACGACAACAGCGACAACATTCAAACCCTGACCGAAGAGCTGGTCAACCGCGCCGGCCGCACCGGCGGAACTTTCCTGCACAGCTCGCGCACCAATCCCGGGAAGGTGAAGAAGAAAGATGTCCCTGCCCACTTGCAGGCCACATACAAAGAAGAAAAAAACGACCTGACGCCCGAGGTGCTGAAGAATCTGGCCTGGCTGGGGATCGACTTCCTGATTCCCATCGGCGGCGATGACACGCTGAGCTACGGCGTGCGCCTTTACCAGGAAGGCTTCAAGGTGGTCGCCATTCCCAAGACCATGGACAACGACGTGCCGGGCACCGACTACTGCATCGGGTTCAGCACCTGCGTCACCCGCACCATCGCCATGACCAACGACCTGCGGACCTCGGCCGGATCGCATGAGCGCCTTATGGTGCTGGAAGTCTTCGGCCGCTACGCCGGCTTCACCGCCATGCTGCCCACCATGGCGGGCGCGGCGAACCGCTGCGTGATCCCTGAGCACAAGTTCGATATCGAACGGCTGGCCGAGTTGCTGATGTGCGGACCGGCGCAACAATCCCAGCCACTACTCGGTGGTGCTGGTTTCCGAAGGCGCGATGTTCGAGGGCGGCGACATGGTCTTCGAGCAGGAAAGCACCGACGCCTTCGGGCACAAGAAGCTGGGCGGGATTGGCGACCTGGTTTCGCAGAAACTGAAGGAGCTGTCGCCGAAGTACAACCACGGCAAGACCGTCGACGTGATCAATCAGAAGCTGGGATACCTGGTGCGCTGCGGCGATCCCGACGCAATCGACTCCATCGTGCCCATGGCGTATGGCAACCTCGCGCTCGATCTGCTGCTGAGCAAGGTCCATGGCCGCCTGGTGGTGCTGAAGAACGGCCGCTATGACAACATGCCGATCGATGCAGTGACGGCGTCGAAGAAAGTGGTGAACGTGCGCGAGCACTACAACATCGAGCGCCTGCGCCCGCACTACCACAGCTTCGAGATGAAGCCGCTGTTTATTATGACCAGCGAGATGGGATAGGCGGGCGGGCGAGCGAGTTTCAGGTTGCTCAGAGACCCCAACCGCGGCACGGGTGTCCCGGAACTGCACAGATGGCGCCAGCAACAGCAGATTCCTCTCGCTCGCTGCGCGAGCGGTCGGAATGACAAGGTGGTAGGGACAGTAGTAAGTACGAACGAAGCTTTCTACTTCGCTACTGAGGCCTGTACGGCCACGGCCTTCGGTAAGGCCGCTCTCGCTTCTCGCATTCCCATTTGAATATTCTGTTCTAAATCAAGGTGCGGGATCGGCGACTTGGAAGCTGCCTGGTAGAACACGATCGCGTCCTGCGGTCGGTTCAGGCGCTTCAGGCAAAGCCGGGCTGCGGCCAGTTGAGCCATGAGCGCTTGCCGCTCTGCCGGATAGGTGGAGATCAACTTTTCGTACTCGACCAGGGCGGCGTCGAAGTTCTGCTGTTCTTCCAGCACCCGGCATATTTCCAACCAGGTGGCTGCGGGAAAATTCTGGCCGCCGGAGCTGAAGAAATCCTCGTAGTCATGGAAGGCTGCGTCATAGTCCTTGTTCTTCAAGCGCGCGGCACACAGGTTGCCGGTGGTTTCGTGGTAAGCCGGAAGTTCACTGCGTCGCCAGTAGATGTCGCGTAGCAGGCTGAGGGCATCGATCGAGCTGGCGTTCTTCGCAAGATGGTTGTTCAGCGCAAGCGCCGCTTCATCCATCTGGCCACGCTCCATCAGAGTGTTTGCCTGCTCTATGACCGGATCGGCGGTCCATCCGACCTTTTCTTCGATGGCTTGGTTGGCTTTGTGTTCCAGTCCGGAGTGGCGCAGCCCGAGCGCGGCCAATGCTCCGAAAGCGAATCCGCCGACGTGCGCCCAGTGCGCGACGCTGCTCGAGGTTCCGAAGATCGCTCCAGAGAAAACTTCAGTCGCCAGCCACAAGGGCAGCAGCCAGTAGGCGGCGGCCTTGAAGCGGTAGGTGCGGAAAAATCCGACCAGCCAGAGCATTTCGATCTTCATGTTGGGGAAGCGAATCAGGAACGCTCCCATCAGCGCAGCGACCGCTCCCGAGGCTCCCAGGGTCGGCGTGAGGCTGCCTACGTTCGTCCAGGCGTGAAACTGCAGCGCGGCGGCGCCTGCGACTAGATAGAAGACGGAGAACAGCGGACGGCCCCAAACGTCCTCGAGCACAAATCCCGCCAGCCAAAGGAACCACATGTTTCCGAGAAGGTGCAGCCAGCCGCCGTGCAGGAAGTTCGCAGTCACGTAGGAGATTGGCTTGGGATGCGCCGGAATGAAGGCGTAGTTCGCGGTGAGCGATGAGTTCAGCAGCTTCTCATATTCGGATGCCAACGAATTCATCTCCGCCTGCAAAGCCACTGGATCGCTGATCAACCGCATTTTGGCGTCCCAGGCATCGATGAGTTCGTGACTTGGATTCTTGAGCTGGTCCCACGTCTTGGGATCGTGTTTCTGAAAAATTGTAACCAGGTATTGCTCTTGCGGGGGTAGGGTCAGTTCGGGGTGCATGGCTGCCAGCATGAGGATGTGCGCCTTTGCCGTTCCAAGCGCCGGCGCCTGATCCTGCATCGCGGACTGGGTTGCGAGGAAAATGACCACATTGGCCACGATGAGGCCAATTGTGATCACGGGCCAGCGCCGCGCTGACATGTTTTCATGCTTGATTGGAATGAGCATGTGAAGCCACTTTCTTGCTCTACTGCTGCCCGAGCCATCAGGAAATTGCATCAGCTTAGGAGGAATCCCTAAGCTGTGACAGATAACGTCAGTGGCAGCCTTCCGGTAACAAGGTGAAGACCAGCACCTTTCGAACCGGAAAGCTTTGCGGCGTTCACTTTGCGCTCTTGGAATCCTTTGCGGTTCAAGGCTTTTGGCAGGGACTGTCAGGAAGCTCTTTACCGCCAAGATAGCAAAGACCTGCCGCAAAGAGCGCGAAGTTGTGAGCCTAAAGCCTCATCTATTCGCCATCTATTCGCCGCGGGTTGCGCCTCCTGCTACAATGCCTTGCTTCATGGAAGTCACGAACTTTTGGTCCCACAAAAACGTATCTGTTAAGTGGTGTTAAGGGCCGGGGTGTGTCTGCTCGAAGCGTGAGCAGTTTTCCGGCAAACTGAACCAGGAGTTCCGGGGAGTGCAGGTTGGAAGACGCCCAGGTCGCTGCCATGCTGGTCCGCCGCTGCATAGCCGGCGACACTGCCGCATGGGAAGAGATTGTGCAGCGCCACCACCGGCGTATCTACAACCTGTGCTACCGCTTCGCGGGAACGGCCGAGGACGCCCAGGACCTCACCCAAGAGGTGTTCATTAAAATGTACCGTACGCTGAAATCGTACGATACCAGCCGCGGCGCTTTCATGACCTGGGTTACCACCATCACCCGCAATCTCCTGGTGGACCACTTCCGTAAAAGTAAGCAGGACCGGATGACTGATTCGCTGGACGCGCCCATGTCCGAGCACGAAGATGCCGCGTCCCTGAGCGATCGCATCCCAGACAAGGGCCCGAGCGCAGATGCCGGGGTGCAAAGCCGCGAGACTCGGGAAACCGTGCATCAGGCGCTACAAAAGCTGTCGCCGGAGTTACGCGAGGCGGTGGTACTACGTGACCTTCAGGACATGGACTACAGGGAAATTGCGACGGTACTAAAGATACCGGAGGGGACCGTGAAATCCAGAATCAACCGTGGGCGTGCGGAACTTGCGCGCCTCCTACAACGTACCTATAGGCAGGTGATGTGATGGCAGCGGAAAGCAACAACGGAATGCAATGCAGCGAGTTTGATGTCCTGCTCAGTGATGCTCTCGACCACAACCTGGCCGGAGAAAAACTGGCAGGCTTCCAGACCCACGCCCAGACCTGCGCGGTCTGCGGACCGCTGTTGAAAGAAGCCGAAGCGGGGCGGCAGTGGCTGAAGTCGCTCGAAGAAGTTGAGCCTCCGGCTTATCTGGTGCGGAACATCCTGGTCGCTACCGTCGGTCTGGACACGGGCCGGCTGAATTCGACCATTCCTGCGCGGGCGTCCTGGTGGGAGCGGTTCTCGGCCACCGTGCTGGCTCCGGCATTGGCCGTCGTGCGGCAGCCTCGCTTTGCCATGTCTTTTGGCATGGCGTTCTTCTCGCTTTCCATATCGTTGAGTCTCGCGGGAGTGAAACTGAGCGATGTGCGCCACCTGGACCTGCGGCCCAGCGCCATCAAGCGCACCTACTATGAGACCTCCGGCAAGGTGGTGAAGTACTACGAGAATATGCGCTTCGTGTATGAAATCGAGTCGCGGGTGCGCGAATTCAAGCGCGTGACGGCGCCCCCGGAACGAGCTCCGGAAGAGAAACCGAAAGAACGCAAGAACGATACCAGTGGACAACCCGATCAGAAGCAAGAACGCAACTACAGCCAGGGGGAAGACCAGCCAGTGCTGGCCGCGGCCCCAGATGATCCGCCTGTAGTGATCGACCACTCACAGGAGGTTCGTATGAACTGCGCCAATCATCCAGATGTTGCCAATGTGGCATTTTGCCGCACCTGCGGCAAGCCGCTGTGCGCCGATTGCATCCGCGACGTGCGCGGGGTGATCTATTGCGAGAACTGCCTGGCGGAGAGAATGCAGGGGCAGCCTCCAGTGGGCGCCTTCGAGGCGGCCGTCAAGAACAACGTCTATCAGCGAATCGTGCAGGATCTTGGCCCTAAAGGGCCGGCTCCTGGTGCAACCGGTCCCAACCCGGCGTTGGCCGGGATTCTCGCCGGGATCTTTCCCGTCGGCGTAGGCGCCGTGTACAACGGCCAATATGCCAAGGGCCTGGCGCACCTCGGCATCTTTGTCCTGCTGGTGATGGGTTTTGGAGACAGCCGGCCTTGGTACATTAATACCGCGCTGGGCATCGGGCTGGGATTCTTCGTTATTTACCAGATCATCGACGCGGTACGCTCCGCCCATGCGATTCAGATGGGGCAGCCCGCCCCTGATCCGTTTGGACTGGGCCAGGCCTTCAGCCCGGGGACCAAAGTTGATTCCTCGAAGGTCCCTACCGCTGCCGTGGTTCTAATCGGGCTCGGCTTGCTGTTTTTGCTGCAGACTTCCGGCATTTTCATGTTTGGCCTGGACCGGGTCTGGCCCGTCTTTCTGATCGGTTTGGGCGTGTGGCTGTTTGCCAAGCGCCAGGGGATGCTCGGCACTGGCCGCGACCGGCTCGGCCGTCCGTTTAGACGGACTGGTCTGACGGGGCCTGCGGTGCTGATCACGGTGGGCGTCCTGTCGCTGATCGAAAACCTCGACGGCCCCCACTGGGACCATACCTGGCCGGTGTTGTTGCTGGTTATCGGTCTGGCCAAACTGCTGGAGAGCCAGGCGCTGACCGGCTTTGGTGGAACGCCTCCGGCACCAGATGGGCCGGGTGCGGCCGGCGGAGCTTCTAGCGGCGGATCCGGAGAAGTCCCACCGTCGCCGGTTCCCCCGAGTGAGGTGAAAAATGGCTAGCTCAATGCAAGTTCCGCCACCGCGGCCGCGCCGATCACTGGCAGGCCCCGTGGTTCTGATTCTGGTGGGGGTCGTGTTCCTGTTGGGGACGATGGGCGTGTTGCATTGGTACATGCTGGGCACTTGGTTTGCCCACTATTGGCCGCTGCTGATCATCCTATGGGGAATCGTTAAGCTGATCGAACATCAGCAAGCCCAGCAAGCGGGCACGCGCGCCTCCGGCATTGGAGCGGGAGGAGTTTTCCTCTTGATTATGATCATTTTCTTCGGGCTGCTGGCGACCCAAGCGTCGCGGCTCAACTGGGAAGAGCTTCGCGACCAGATCAACGTCGGCGACAGCGATCTGCCTTGGTTTGGCCACAGCTATAGTTACGACGACCAGTTGACCCAGGACTTCCCCGCAGGCGCCAGCCTGCATGTAGTGAGCGACCATGGCGCCGTGAACCTGACCACTTCGACCGACGCGCAGTTGCATGTCGTCGTGCACAAACGCATCAACGCAGAGAGCCAGAATGAGGCCGACAAGTCCAACGGCAGCACCAAGCCGCAGATCAGCGTCAGCGAGCACATTGTGACACTGAGCGCCAATACCCTGGGGGGCGGCGCGCATGGAGTCACCAGCGACCTCGACATTTCCCTACCGCGCAAGGCCTCAGTGGTAATCACCACGCGCAAGGGCGACGTCAGCGTCATGGGGCGCGACGGAGATGTGGACGTTACCAGCCAGCACGGCGAGCTATCGGTAACCGATATCAACGGCAAAGTCACGCTCAAGCTGGACAACAGCTCGGCCCGAGTGTCGCAAGTGTCCTCCGACGTGTCGGTGGAGGGCAAGGCGAACGATATCTCCATTGAAGAGGTGAAAGGCGGCGTCCACCTGAATGGAGACTTCACGGAAAGCGTGAAGCTGGCCAAGATTGCCAAGGCCGTCAGCTTTAAGACCACGCGCACCGACATGGAATTCGCCCGCCTCGACGGCGATCTGAATCTGGATGCGGGCGACCTGCAAGCCAGCGGATTGACTGGACCTGTGCGCTTGATTACGCGGTCGAAGGACATCACCCTCTCCGCCGTTTCGGGCGATTTACGGCTGCAGGACGAGAACGGCGCGGTGGAAGTGCGGATGAGCAAACTGGGCAGTATGCAGGTGGACAATCACCAGGGAGATATCCAGATTTACGTCCCCGATAAGGCGAGTTTTCAGGTGGACGCGCGCGCGCGCAATGGCGAGATCCAATCCGACTTCAATGAATTGAAGATCAACAATGGAGACGATCAGGCGGTTGCCAATGGAAGCGTCGGCGGCGGTGGACCGCGGCTGGTGCTCAACAACGAACACGGTACCATCGAGATTCGCAAAGGAACAGCGATGGCCGAGGCTCCGCGCAGCCCCAAAGCTCCGGCTTCTCCGGAAACACCAACCGAGAACTGAGAACCGGAGACTAGAAAGTGGTATCGAATCACCGGCCTCACGGTGAGCAACAAGCCACAGATTCTCACTCCATCGCATTTAGTCACAACTTTCAGCAGGACAGTGTTTTCGAGGCGGCTGCGGCGGGCATGACCAGCGCCATCCTCATGCCCGTAATGAGTGCCTTTCATGACCACCGCAGAAGGCTTTCTAGTAAACTAGAGCCTCGAAACCACAAGGAGCTTGCACGGTGCTACGCGTCGGATTCATCGGTTGGAGAGGCATGGTGGGCAGCGTCCTCATGCAGCGCATGCGTGAGGAGAACGACTTTGCCGGGATCGATCCGGTTTTCTTTTCCACCTCGAACGTCGGAGGAGAAGCGCCCCGAGAGGCCGGCCCACGCGGGATTCTGCACGACGCACGCGATCTCAAAGCTCTCAGCGGCTGCGACGTGCTGATGAGCTGCCAGGGCGGCGAGTACACAACGGAAATCTATGGGCCGCTGCGAAAGAGCGGACTGGCCGGGATACTGGATTGACGCCGCCTCCACTCTGCGCATGGAAAATGACGCGGTCATCATTCTCGATCCGGTGAATGGCGACGTGATCCAGGAGGGTCTGGAACGAGGAGTCCGCGCACTTTGCCGGCGGCAACTGCACCGTCAGCCTGATGCTGATGGCCGTGGCAGGGCTGCTGAAGGCTGGACTGGTCGAGTGGATCACGACCATGACCTACCAGGCCGCGTCCGGCGCAGGCGCAGCCAAGATGCTGGAGTTGGTGCAGCAGATGGGCTGCCTGGTCGATCCGGTGCGGGCCACTCCGTCGCAGAACGCTCTTGAAGTGGACCGCATGGTGATTGCGGCGCAGCGCTCCGGCGGCGCTGCCGACGCAGGAATTCGGCGCGCCGCTGGCGGGCAGCGTGCTCGCCTGGATCGACAAAGAGATGCCCGGCGGCCAGACCAAGGAAGAATGGAAGGGCATGGCGGAGACCAACAAGATTCTCGGCCTCAACCCCGCCGTGCCGGTGGACGGCATTTGCGTGCGCGTGGGCACCATGCGCTGCCACAGCCAGGGACTCTGCATCCAGCCTGACCAGGGACGTGCCGATACCCGAGATCGAAGAGATCGTGGCCAACACCAATCCTTGGGTGCGCGTGATTCCGAACGACAAGCAGTCCACGCTGCGCTATCTGACTCCGACGGCGGTCTCCGGCACGCTCGACGTGCCCATCGGGCGGCTGCACAAGCTGAAGCTCGGGCCCGAGTTCCTGGGCGCGTTCACCGTTGGCGATCAGTTGCTGTGGGGCGCGGCGGAACCGCTGCGGCGCATGCTGAATATTCTGCGGCAACATCTGGGGGTAATAAACGAGGCACCGCTGGTTGCGGCCCAGATGCGCAGGTGATTTTGCGTAGTATCCTGTTCTCGTGAGCAAAGAATCTAAACAGAGTTCCCCGCTTCTCTGGATTGTTTTTGTCGCGCTGATCGCGGCCGCCTTGCTGATCCATTATTGGCGGTGACCCGCTGGCTGCGTCGGCCCTTACGTCCTGCTCTGCCGCCGTGTTATGTTCAATTTCCTTCGCTGATCCGGTCTAAATAACATGATTCGCCCTTACAAAGGCATTGCGCCGACGATTCCCGCTTCCTGTTACGTCGACGAATCCGCGCAGATCATCGGGGACGTCGTTCTCGGCGAGCACGCCAGCGTCTGGATGAACGCCGTGCTGCGCGGCGATGTGCACTCGATCCGCGTCGGCGCGCATTCCAACATTCAGGACTGCAGCGTGCTGCATGGCATGAAGGAGCAGTACGGAGTTTTCCTGGGCGAATATGTTACGGTGGGCCACTCGGTGACGCTGCACGGCTGCGTGATCGAAGACCGCTGCCTGATCGGCATGGGCTCGATCATTCTGAATGGCGCGCGGATTGGCGCAGGCTCCATTATCGCGGCGGGCACGCTGATCCCGGAGAAGACGGTGGTCGAGCCGGGCTCGCTGTGGATGGGCTCTCCCGGCAAATTTCGCCGCAAGCTGGATGAGAAGGATCAGGAGAGCATCATGCGCTACGCGAATAATTATTTGGGGTACAAAGAGTCGTATTTGGCGGAGAGAGATAGCTGCCTTGGCCGTCAGCTTTCAGCGATGTCATCCTGAGCGGAGCATGAAGTCCGCGAAGCGAGCTTCATGCGTAGTCGAAGGATCCCTTGGAGCGCATGGAATTCTGGCGGCGTGGGCATTCGCGCGCTTCCACGTGGGCGCAGCCAGACAGGGAGACGCTCGGCAGTATTGGAAGGGTAGGGATCCTTCGACTCCGCATCCGCTTCGCTGCGCGAAGCAGACGCTACGCTCAGGATGACAGTTGAGCTAACGACCAACAGCTAGCGGCTAAGAGCCAACGACCAACGACGCACGACCAACGACCGCTCCATGATCAAAGCCATCCGAGGAACGCGCGATCTTGCTCCCGCCGGAAACGGCGCTGTGGAACTTCGTCGAGGCGACGGTGCGCGATGTCTTCCGCGCCTACAACTTCCACGAAATCCGCACACCGATTTTCGAGAGCACAGAACTCTTCGCCCGTGGCGTCGGCGAAGAGACCGACATTGTCTCGAAGGAAATGTATCACCTGGGAGGATCGCGGTCGCGCCGAGAGCGACAAAGGCCAATCCCTCACCCTGCGCCCGGAAAACACCGCCGGCGTGGTTCGCGCCTACATCGAGCACAAGCTCTGGGAGCGCGGGCTGAACAAGCTCTACTACATCGGGCCGCAATTTCGCCGCGAGCGTCCGCAGAAAGGACGCTACCGCCAGTTCTACCAGATCGGCGCGGAGGTCATTGGCCCGGCCAGCGCGGGCAGCGAATCGCCCGGCGCGCGACGCCGAAATTCTCGAGCTGCTGGCCACGCTGCTCGATCGGCTCGGCATCAAGGACTGGAAGCTGGAGCTGAATTCCGTAGGCTGCCCGAGCGACCGCGCTCGCTACAACGAAGCCTTGCGCAAGGCGCTCGAACCGGTCGCGAACGAAAAATGTGCGTCGACTGCCAGCGCCGCGCCGTCACCAATCCGCTGCGCGTGTTCGACTGCAAAGTTCCCGAGGATCAGCCCATCATCGAGACGCTGCCGCGCATCAGCCATTCTCTCGACGAGCCCTGCCAGCAAGCACTTCGAGCAGGTGCAGGCAATTCTGAAAGCGGTGGGCGTCCCGTTTCACATCAAACGACCGCCTGGTGCGCGGCCTCGACTACTACACGCGCACGGCGTTCGAATTCACCCACGGCGCGCTGGGGGCGCAGAATGCGATTCTCGGCGGCGGCCGCTACGACGGCTTATCCGAAGCGCTGGGTGGGCCGCGCCGCTCCCGGCATCGGCTTTGCCATCGGCGAAGACCGGCTGGTGCTGGCGCTGCAGAGTCCGGCGGAAGCAGTCCAGCTCAAGCCGGATGTTTACATCGCGCCGCTAGGTGCGGGGATGAATGCCGAGGCGGCGAAGCTGGCACGGGAGCTTGCGCCGGCAGGACGTCGTCGTCGAACTTGGGGACGAAAGCTTTCCGCCTGAAGAAGTCGTTGAAGACGGCCGAGAAAGTTGGGTGCGCGCTTCGCGTTGATCGTCGGCGAGAACGAAGTCAAGGCCAATGCTTTCGCGCTCAAGAATCTGGAGACCGGCGAGCAGATTTCGCTTCCGCGTGGGGACTTGCCCGGCAGAATTCAATCGAATGGCTATACACCTATGTAGAGACGTAGCTTCGCTACGTCTAGCCAGCGCCCGGTATGTACATGCCGGTCCGTGCCGACCGCAAGACGTAGCGGAGCTATGTCTCTACGGAACGCGTACCCAACCGCAGCGCAGTCCCAGACGTTACCTTCGGACAATGCCCTTAGTAATCTTGTTGCTTTCCCACCCCTACCGCATACTCGCTTCACCTACCACAGAACCTGGGAGACGGGGTTGGAAGTGGAGATTTAGGGTCACCACGGCCAGCCCCGATTTTTTTGTCCTAAGTCCCTGAATTCTCAACAAATTCACACTCCTGACCTTCCTCCGGTGCTCCCCTCAGCATCTAAAATCCATTAGAATCAATTGATCAATTCTCAGGAAAGCCGAGGAAGAATGAAAAGACTCCTAGTTGTGTGTGTAGTTGTCGGTCTTGCTGCCGCAGCATTTGCAGCCGACGAACGCGAAACCAAAGCCACGGATCGGATCCAGGCTGCAGCCGATGTTCTAGACGAGATTGAAGCCACGCCTGACAAAGGCATTCCAGAAGAAGTTTTGGGTTCGGCGGAGTGCGTGGCGGTGGTGCCTTCCATGCTGAAGGGTGGGTTTATCGTGGGCGCCCGCTTTGGGCGGGGCGTGGCCAGTTGCCGTACGCCTAAGGGCTGGAGCGCGCCAGCGTTCTTTACCATTGCCGGCGGCAGCTTCGGGCTGCAAATCGGTGGACAGGCCGTGGACCTGGTCATGCTCATCATGAACGAAAATGGCATGAAGAACCTGCTGTCCAGCAATTTCAAGATTGGTGCGGATGCCAGCGCGGCTGCCGGCCCCGTAGGCCGTCATGCCGCGGCTGATACCGACTGGAAGATGCGGGCTCAGGTCCTCAGCTATTCCCGCGCTCGCGGACTTTTCGCCGGGCTGGAGCTGAACGGCGCAGTCATCAAGCAGGACAAGGACAGCACCCGCGAGTTCTATGGACGCATGGTGCCTTTTAAGACCTCTCTCAAGGGGACCATCGATGCCCCCAAGGGCGCGTATCCATTTCTTAGCACGTTGGCGAAATGGGCGAAAACCGCCAGTAAGTAGCACCAGATGGAGTGACCGGCGAGGAGGCCTGTCGCTCTACCGTAATGCGTACAGTTCGCCAGTTTTGCCGGTTCATATCTTCACCGTAAGCGAGGTCCGGCGCGGGGATCGTTTGACAACGAATTTTTGCAGGTGCTACCGTCACGGTTCCCCGTGATGCGGCAGCGACTCGAGTACGCGCTGGCTTGGCTGATCATCAAGACCTTGGGCACGCTGCCCCGTTTCCTGGCGCGCTTCAAGGCGGTTTTCCTCGCGCGCATGGTTTACCTGCTGCATCCCCGGCTGCGGCATGTGGGGATGCTTAATCTCGCGCTCGCCTTTCCAGACAAGAGCCGCGGCGAACGCGCCAGAATACTGCGTGGTGAATTTACTTCCTTGGGGCGCCAGTTAGCTGAAGTTTGCCAATTTCCCCGGAACACGCCACAAAACATAAATAAACTCGTCGTCTACGACGGATTTGAAAACTTCGAGCGTGCCTTCGCCCGCGGCAAAGGCGTGCTGCTTCTTGGCTCTCACTTCGGAGGCTGGGAGCTTGCGGGCCTCACCCACTCGTTGCATGGCCATCCCATGCATGTCGTCATGCGGCCGATGGACAACGTCTACCTGGACCGCATGATCCGCCGCTATCGCACGATGCATGGCAACAGCACGGTGGACAAAGATGACTTCGTGCGCGGCCTGCTCTCCGCTATGAAGCAGGGCGAGGTCGTTGCCATCCTTATGGACACCAACATGACTCCGCCGCAAGGCGTGTTCGTGAATTTTTTCGGCATTCCGGCGTGTACCGCCAGCGGCCTGGCGAGAATCGCTCTGCGCACCGACGCCGCAGTGGTGCCGACGTTCACCATCTGGGATTCTGTCCTGCGCAAATACCGCTTGCGCTTCGATCCCGCGGTCAGCCTGATTCGCACTACAGATAGCGAAGCCGACATCGTGGCCAACACGCAGCTCTTTACCAAGATCATCGAAGACTATGTTCGCCACTATCCCGATCAGTGGTTGTGGGTCCACCGGCGCTGGAAGACTCGGCCCGAGGGGCAGGCGCCGCTGTATTAGCGTCCGTAATTGTAGGGTGGACACTCCTGTCCGCCGGGTTGGAGTTGTTCTTGATTTCCTACAGGGCAGGCCGAGATCAAAGTCAAAGGCAGCGGACAGGAATGTCCGCTCTACCAGCCGGGAGGGACGCCGGCGCTACGGCGACGCGGTCAAAACCAATCGCTGCGATAGGCAATCCACCAGCTTGCGTAACCGATGGGCAATGTCGCCGCTAGCGCCCACCATATTGGAAGTACTACGTCCGCAACCAGTCCTAGCACGGTGAAGCTGATCCAGAAGATCTTGCGCTCCATCTCGTGATTCTAGTCCAGCTTTCCTTTCCTCCGGCAAACGTATAAAAAGGTTGCCATGAACGTCCCGGTTACGAAAGTGCAACGTCAGAAAGCGCTCAGTCAAAGAGATTGCCGAGCACGTTCGTGCTCGTGTGGTTGGGGATGGTAGCGTGGAGTTGACTGGAGTTGCGAGCATTCGGTCGGCTGCGCCGGGGGACCTGGTATTTCTCGAAAGCGAAAAGAATATTCGGCTGGCCATGGAATCGCGCTGCGTCCGCGGTGATCGTCGGGAACTTCGCCTCGGGGACCACCAACTCAAAGCCGCTGCTGATCTCGGACCAGCCTCGCTTGGCTTTTGCTCGCGCTGCCCAATTGCTTTGTCCCGCGCCGGTCCTGCAGCCTGGTATTCATGCCAGCGCAGTCGTTCATCCCTCCGCGCATCTCGGTAAGGACGTTGCCCTGGAAGAACGAGTAGTGGTTTCTGAAGGTGTGAAGATCGGCGAGGGCACTCGGGTGGGAGCTGGCAGTGTGATCGGCCCCGGGGTAAGCATTGGCCGTGACTGCAGGTTGTATCCCAATGTAACCATTTACGCGGGAGCGCGCCTCGGCGACCGCGTCATCGTTCACGCCGGCGCCGTTCTGGGCAGTGACGGCTTCGGCTACGTGCGCGACAAGTCCACCGGCCATTATGAAAAATTCCCGCAGATCGGACGTTTGGAGGTCGGCGACGACGTCGAAATCGGAGCCAACACCACCATCGACCGCGGAGCGTTGGAGGTGACGTGCATCGGCCGCGGCACGAAGATCGATAACCTGGTGCACATCGGCCACAACTGTCAGATCGGCGAAGATGTTGTGATCGCCGCGCAGACCGGCTTTTCCGGCAGTATCGTGGTCGAAAATAACGTTGTCCTCGGCGGCCAGGTGGGCATCGGAGAATACGCGCGCATCGAGGAAGGCGTCATGCTCGGCGGGCAAGGCGGCGTTCTTCCCAAGAAGATTCTTCGCGGCAAGGGCGTCGCGTTCTGGGGGACTCCGGCGCAACCGGTGCGGGAGTATCTGAAGCAGTTGGCGGCGCTGGCGCGTTTGGCGAAGAAATAAGCAGAAAATTGGGGAGGGCACGAGTTTCACTCGTGCCAACTGCCGCCGAGAGAAAGCAGATTCCTCGCTCCGCTCGGAATGACAAAACTAGACGGGTTTGTCAGCAAGCTGTAAGCAGCCTGGTGGCACGAGTAAAACTCGTGGCCTTCCCGGTAGACCACTGATGAATGGTCATGGCTACGGCTGCGTCAGTTCGTTGAAGGGCACGCGCCGGCAATCGTAGCCGCGTTGCTGGCAGCTATGCAGAATGGCATCGGTATCCTGCGTGTAAACGTCGGCGCGGCCGCCCAGCGATTTGTTTTCGACGCGGTCTTCTCCGCGGATGATCAATCCCATGTTCTCTTCCAGGTTGTCGTAGGCATGCATCTGGTGCTCGGTGCCCTGGCTTAGGATATCGCGCGTGGCGTTCATGCTCTGCAGGGTTTGCTGCATCTGCCGCTGGTAGACGATATCGTCAACTTTCCAGGAACTCCAGATTCTCATCAGGTCGGCGAATTCGCCGGGGAACAGATCGAGAGGGGCAGCGACATAGGAAGTGTAGAGCGTCCACCCTGTCATAAGATTGGGAGCGGTGTATACCAGCGCGAGAACTTTGTAGGGCTGTCCGTTGGTGGCAGTCTCTTGCAGGAGATACGCACCCCGGCCATTCGGCATCGGCGCCGGAACATTCCTGACTTCCAGCACGCGGCCGGGCACATTCCTGATGTTCACGCCATTCTGGCGATTTACGAACGTTGAATAATTGATGAAGTAGGAGAAAGCGGGTACTGGCTGCAAGTAAGGGCCGGCCATGCCCTGAGCGCCGGGCAAAGTGGAGACAAAAAAGATCAGGCCCAACTGGATAAGTTCTTTGCGCGGTCCGGCGATGGTTACGATGCCCTGGCTGCAGCTGGTAATCTGCCATCCCGAAGGTAGGCTGACGTGGCAGGTTCCGTCTCCAGCCGTCTGACGGCTCCATTGCTGCGGTGGGGAAAGGTCAATGGGATCACCGCCGCCCGCGCTTTTCGTCACCGGCATTTCCTGGCCGAGCCGCTGCGATAAAGGCTGGAAGGAAGACTTGAGCAAGTCAGGGCGGTCGAGCACCAGCCCGAAAGTAGCGCCGGACTGAGCCACTGCCGCCGTAGCCACGCCCCGTATGGGTTGCCCGCGCACGGAGCCCGAGAGAACGACCTGGACGACCTCATCCTGCGGATCACTGACCGCGCCCTGGAGCTGTAGCGGGCGATCGAAATATGTTTTCAGTGCCGCCAGGGAATCGCGCATGAGCGCGCGGGCGGAGTGCGGACCCGGCGGGAATTTCGCGAAGATGAGCCGGCCGGAGCTGTGAGGGTCGCTGTAGGATTGGAAGCCGCGGGGCAGGGAATGATCAGACTCGGCGCTGGCTGGCGTTTGCGTGCAGGCTAGCGCAGTCACCAACATTGCGATCAAGAGAATCCGCACATTTTCCTCGCGTTCACGCTATCGAGCCATCGTAAGCGAGACCCATTCTGCTCGGGAAGCGATGCTAGTGTCATGAGTCAAAAGTTGATGACGTCTCGGATGAACTTCCTCTACATCAGTGGCGGCATGCCTTGCCTGCCAGAGATTCGTATCAGGGCGCGCCTTTACGGCGTGCCATCTCGAACCGCAAAACGCCTGTTCTGCGCCGATGAGGCGCTGGTCTCCGGGCTCCGGCTTCAACGTCGCAGTTCCCCCCCGATGGGTGCGAAAGATCCGTGTGCGCTCGGCAGCGAGGCACGGCCTGAAGCCGATGCCCTGATACGAACCACAAGCTTTTGTAGTTTAACGCGAGTTGTCCAGCGCTGCGAACACTGACATCGAACCAAACCAGCGCGCTACGACGAGGACTTTCCCTGCTCGTTCACTCCCCCGGTTTCGGCGTCCGAGGGGTCCTTGGAGACTCTGCGTAGTTCTTTGAGGATGGCTTCCCGGTCTTGGCCGGTGCAGTCGCGGGCGAACCGGGCCAGCGCCTCGGTCAGAATGTCGTGGTGGTGCAACTTGTCGAGTCCGGCCTCGCGCGTGATTTGCAGCCACAGACGATGCACCATCTGCACATCCTCGGTCTTCATCGTCGGTGTATGCGGCCCAATGCGGAAAGTGTCCACGGTGCGATCGGGACGCACGACCTGAAAGACGAATTGCTTCTTGGGCTCAAGCGCATCTTCCCACGCCCGGCCCAATTCGAAGGCCTGTTCCTGGGACGCCATCTTGCTGGAGAGCCCGGAAACCACCGCCGATACTTCCAGGTTAATAGCGGTCTGCACGATCGCCGACCATACGTCGCGCGCCGGAACTACCAGGAGCGAAACATGTTTGCCGAAGCTTTCCGCCACAGAAACGGCGCGCGTAAACAGGGTTTGCTCATAGTCGCTGAATATCTGCTCGGTGGCGAGATCGTAAGCCGCGGCGCCGAACTGGCTGACGCGAGCCGACATCACCACTATGTCCTGTTCCTTGACATCAATCCGTTCCAGCACCCACTTCAAGTGGTTGAGCGTGTTGTAGTCCCGAACTGTGACCATGACGCTGCCCGGCCGGATTCCCAACCCGCTGCGCTCCACCGTATCGCTGCGCTGCAGTTGGAAGTGTTCCTTCATCTGCTGCTGAGAAAGAGCGTGCTTCCGCTGATTCACCCGTTCGGAAACCGAGAAGATCACGAAGAATGTCGCCGCGAATGACACTCCGGCCACAGTCGCGATCGATTTGGTGAACAGATTCACGATGGCAACGGCGAACAGAACCATGAAAACGCAAGCCAATCCGACGGGAATCTCACGGTCGGCGATGGTGATATTCGGGGGTACCTTCCAACCGCGCTCGCCTTTGTACTTGAAGCGTAAAACCAGCATCGCCAGGCTGTTAAAGGTAAAGCTCCAGATCACACCGAAGGCGTAAGCCTCGCCCAGCAGGTAGACATCGCCGTGGCTGGCCAGGATGGTGAACAGTTGCAGCAGCACAACCAGATTAATAATGCGATGGCTGGTGCCGAAACGCCCGTGCGGATGCCGGAACCAATCGGATAGCACTCCATCCTCGGACACCCGATTGAGCACGCCGTTTGAACCGATGATGGCGGTGTTGACCGCACCCGAGAGAATGAGGAATCCGACGACTACCACGAACGCCCGGAATGCCAAGCGCAACAACTGCGGCCCCCAGAGATACATAGCCAACCCGGCGATCAGGTTGTCCTTGTAAATGGGTACCCGCACCGAATCCGGGATGATCATGACAAACAGCAGCGCGGTAAGGCCGGTGAACATGAAGCTGTAGATGGCGATGATGACCGCCGCTCGCTTCAGATTCTTCAGCTTCGGGTGCGCTAGTTCGCGGTTTACCTGGGCGAGTGACTCTTCGCCGCTCATAGCCAGCACCGAGTGCCCAAAAGCGATAAGGATGCCGAGAAGGCCGAACTTTCTCGCCAGGTCCTGGGCCATGTTGGTGTGCTGCAGGAAGCCCAGCGCCTCTTTGCCAAAGTGCAGATTTCCCGGTGTTGGCAGCGGCACCGGCTGATACCCCTGCTTCAGCAACGTGATGGCAGACCATGCGAGCAGGAGCACCACCATCACGGTCGTGATCTGCATCACCCGCAACGCCTTCTCGCTGGACTCCTGAATGCCCTTGATGTTCTGCCACCAGAAATAAGCGGTCACGAGCAGAGCAAACACCACCGACGTCCAATTGACGTTCACGTGCGGGGTCCCGTGAAACATCGCATGGACGGCGCCGGGGACCCAGCCGTGCGTGTCCATGGTCAGGAAAATGTCGTTCATCAGGCCGGCGATGTACTGCCCCGCAGACACGCCCTGAAATCGGGCCGGTGAGGATGTAATCGAACATCAGCGCGGAGACGCTGATTTTTGCCAGGGTGCCGCCCAGGGCTTCCTTCACCACCCGGTAGACGCCGCCGCGCACGAACATCGAACAGCTCTCCACGTACACCGCGCGCACGGTGAAGGAGAACAGCATGACGGCCACAATGAACCAGGGAGCCGATTTGCCCACCGCTTGCTCGGCGATGCCGGCGGCGTAGAAGGCCGAGGAGCCCAGGTCGTTCAGCACAATAGCCGCTGCACGCCAGTAGGAGATGAAGGTCAGCATCACCGAGGTCGCAACCACAATGCGAACACGGCTAGATAGGTTGCCGGGTTGGGAAGGAGAGGACATTCAGAACAGGGCAGTCAATGGTCAGTGGTGGCTGGCGTCATCCGAACCGATCAGGGTCTCGATATCTTCAATGCCGCTCAGGACCAGCACCACTACCGAGCCGATCGCGCCCACCGCGAACATCAACTCCAAGAAGCGAATTGCGAAAGTAAGGAATATCCCCATGGCGCATTTATGTTAGCCGATAAATCGAATTCCGCCTAGTTGGAAGACAAATCGGTAGCATCGCAATTTCGCGGTTTGGTCTTCGTTTCGTCCCTCGGCGGGAAGGGGAACGACCGTGGAGATATCCGCTTTCTCTGCGCGCCGGCAAACAGCAGATTCCTCGTCGCTCCGCTCCTAGAAATGACAATTCCAGACTTTGCTATGCTTAACGCAGTGCTGAAAATCCACAAGACTGCCTGGCTTCTGATTTTGCTCTCTGCCGGACTCCAGGTGCTGATTTTCCCCCTTGCCGATCTCTACTTCCTCTGCTGGATTGGGATGGCCCCACTCCTGATAGGTTTGCTGCGGGCGCGCCAGCCCAATACCTTGCAGCTTCAGGAGGGCATCAAATTGCTGCCCGCAAGTCCCTGGCAAGGTTTTCTGCTCGGCTACTGCTGTGGAATCTTGTGGTATGCCGGCACCTGCTATTGGATTTACAGCACGATGCAGCAATACGGTGGAGTCAATGTTGCCGCTGCGTTGGGACTGCTACTGCTGTTCTGCATGTATCTTGCGATTTATCACGGAATCTTCGGACTGGTGGTGAGTCTTCTGGCCGGCGACAGCCCGTTCAGCCGCCGGGCTCTGCTGCTGGCGCCGGCAGTGTGGGTGGCGGTGGAGTTGGCTCGCACCCGCATCACCGGATTTCCCTGGGACTTGCTGGGTATCGCACAGGTGGACAATATTTCCCTGGCCCGCATCGCCACCGTCACTGGCGTATATGGGATTTCGTTTGAAATCATGGTTGTTAATGTTGCCCTTGCCGCCGCCTTCCTGGTGCGTCGCGACAAACGTAAACCACTGCTCGTTGCCGCCCTGGGTGCGGCGGTGGTGCTGCAAGCCGGACGCTGGATTATTCCGCCTCCTGTGCCTGCCGATCACACCGCGGTCCTGGTGCAGCAGAACGTCCCCGTGCTGGAAGGCGCGGATTGGACCAAAGAATATTTTGACGAGACGTTGCGCGAATTGACCCTGATTAGTTTGAAACCGTTCGTTCCCGGTTTGACGGGACAGGATTCCCCTGCCCAAGCGCAGCGTCCCAGCCTGATTGCCTGGCCGGAGTCTCCCGCGCCGTTCTACACCAGCGACCCAGTTTTCCGGAGCGCGGTAACCAACCTCGCCCGCGAAGCGCAGACCTGGATTGTGGCTGGCAGTTTGGGAACCCGCAACGCCAGTCAAAGCCCGGAGCAGGCGACCGAAATCTACAATTCCGCGTCGCTCATCAGTCCCGGCGGCGATTGGGTGGCGCGCTATGACAAGGTTCATCTGGTCCCCTTCGGCGAGTACGTCCCCTTTCGCCGCTTGTTTTTCTTCGCCGGTGGCCTGACCAAGAACGTGGGTGATTTTTCCCGCGGCGACTCGCGCGCGCCGCTTGAGGCCGACGGATCCAAACTCGGAGTCTTTATCTGCTACGAATCCATCTTCCCGGATGAAGTCCGGCAGTTTGCCGCCAACGGTGCGCAGGTTTTCGTGAACGTCTCGAATGACGGATGGTATGGGGACAGCGGCGCTTACGCTCAGCACCTGAAGCAGGCCCGCATGCGCGCGGTGGAGAACGAGCGCTGGCTGCTGCGAGACACTAATACCGGCGTTACCGCCGCCATCGATCCCTACGGCCGGGTTGTGGCCAGCGCCCCGCGCAAGATTCGTACTGTCCTGTTAGCGCCCTACGCGCTCTCCAACGTAACCACGTTCTACACCCGCCACGGGGATTGGTTCGCATACTTGTGTGCGATAATTTCCGCAGGGGCGCTGCTCCTGCGGCTGCGTCTGTAGAGACGTTGGTTGCAACGCCGCCCGTGCAGCGTGCAAGCGACACGGTACCCGCCGAAGGGAACAAAACATGGTCGAAGAACTCGAGCAGGAATACGCCGCGCTGAAGGACAAAGTCCGCGACCTCCGGGAGTATCTTTGACGCCGGCAAACTCCGCGAACAACTAGCCGAGGTCGAGAAGCAGGCCGCAGACCCCAGTCTTTGGGCCAACCACCAACAATCTCAGAAGGTGATGCGCGAGAAGAAGCGCCTGGAAGCAGTATTGTCCACAGAAGCCGAACTGATCCGCCACGGTGAGGACATTTCCGCTTACTTCGATCTGGCGCGCGAAGGCGAGAATGTCGATGCCGATCTGCGCCGCGAAATCGACGCGCTGCGCCAACTCGTTGACCGCCTGGAAACCGAGAGCCTGCTTTCCGGCCCCAACGACGCGCTCAACGCCATCGTGACCATTCACCCTGGCGCCGGCGGCACCGAATCGCAGGACTGGGCCGACATGCTCCTTCGTATGTATTTAAGGTGGGCCGAGCGCCGTGGCTACCCCACGGTGCTCTACGACTATCAGCCCGGCGAAGAGGCGGGGCTGAAGTCCGCCACATTCGCGGTGAACGGCGACTACGCCTACGGTCTGCTCACCAGCGAAATCGGCGTACATCGCCTGGTGCGGATTTCTCCTTACGATCAGGCTAAGCGTCGCCACACTTCCTTCGCCAGCGTCTACGTATCGCCGGAGATTGATGACAGCATTGAAGTGGTCATCAAGCCGGAAGATTTACGGGTCGATACCTACCGTTCCAGCGGCAAAGGCGGCCAGCACGTGAATACGACCGACTCCGCCGTGCGCATCACGCATATTCCCACTGGAATCGTCGCCAGTTGCCAGAACGAGCGTTCGCAGCACAAGAACAAAGAACGCGCCATGAGTATGCTGCGCTCCAAACTTTACGAGGCCGAGATGGAGAAAAAGCGCGAAGCCACCAGAAAAGTCGAAGACTCCAAGCTCGACATCGGCTTCGGCTCGCAGATTCGCTCATACGTGCTGCAACCCTATCGCATGATCAAGGACCATCGCACCAAGATGGAAGTGGGCGATGTGGATCGTGTGCTCGATGGCGATCTGCAGCCGTTCATTGGCGCTTACTTGAGGATGAGACGGGGAGAGAAGCAGGGGTAGGGGGATTTTCAAGGAATACCATCGTTGCGCAGCGACTAAATGCGATGGAGTGACGGGCGTCCTCGCCCGTCAGACCACGGGCCAGTGCCTGGACGGGCGAGGACGCCCGTCGCTCCACTGAGCGTTGCTAAGCACGGCGGTGAGTAAAGCCATAAGCAGGAGTTCCGCGCTATGCCGCGCATGATTGAACTGATCCGCGAGTCCATGGTGCCGCACAATATTGTGCTGACCGCCGCCAAGGGGGCTCTCGCTATTCCGGCGGCGGAAATGATTGAAATCCTGGTCTATCTGGCCACGCAGAACAGAGTGTTTGGCGAGCAGGCCAACCTCACGCTGGCCGGCTGGGATGCCGCTTCTATGCGGACTCTGGCTTTAGATCCCCACGCTCCCAAGGAAGTGCTGCACTACCTGGTCGCTCCGCAAAACGTCCGCGTAGTCCTGCTGCCGGCGCTGATCGAGAATCTGTCAGTTTCGGAAGAGTCGCTGGTGGAATTGGCAGTGTCGGCTTCGCGCGAGGTGGTGGAGACCATGTTGACGAGTGGCCGGGTCAATCTATCTCTTCCGATCCTCAATGCGCTGAGCGGCAATCCAAACCTGAGCGGAGTCCAATCCGAGAGTATAAGAAGCAGAATCGCAACGCTGCAGCCGCAGCCCGAGGAACCTCCCGCGGGTGACGAGATTCTGCATGCAGTGGTTGCGGATCCCAACGCAGAACCGGAAAACGTTCTTGACGAAGAATTCATGGCGTATCTCACCGAACATGCCGATGAGATCGCTGCCGAGGGCGAGAAGCCATTCCAGCCGATCGGCGGGAATGTACGAGGACATCCTGGAGAGTTTCGAAGAGCTGGAGGAAGCCGCGACGGCGCCCGGGACAACCACGGGACGTAAAAAGCCTGCGGCTACCAAGAAGACGCAACTCAGCGCCGATGAACAGCGGGGCAGCGCCTTGCAGAAGATATCCCGCTTAGATGTCAAGGGACGTATTCAGCTAGCCATGAAGGGTAACAAGGAGGAGCGCTCCATTCTAGTGCGCGACGGCACCAAAGTGGTGGCGCTGGCTGTACTGGAATCTCCCAAAATCACCGAAAGCGAAGTCGAGAGGTATGCCAACCAGAAGAACGTGCTGGAGGCGCTGCTGCGCGGCATCCCGATGAAACGCCGTTTTATGAAGCACTACGGCATCGTGCGCAATCTGGTCTCCAACCCTCGCACTCCGCTGGATGTATCTCTCGCTCTGATGAAGCACCTGCTGACCAACGACCTCAAGAATCTTTCCGCAAACAAAGAGGTATCGGATACGGTGCGCAAACTCGCAACCAAGATGTACAAGCAAAAGAAAGACTCGGGCAAGAAATAGAAGTGTGGTCCGGGCGCGAGCTTTAGCTCGCCATGGTGGTGCGAAGGTTTCCGCTCCTACTGCCTTTCCCCAAAAATCGCCGTTCCCACGCGCACGCAGGTTGAACCCTCTTCAATCGCAACTTCGAAATCGTGCGACATCCCCATCGAGAGCATCTCCATATTTACTCCCGGCAGCTTCCAACCCGCGATCTTCCCCTGCAATTCGCGCAACCTGCGAAAGTAAGGCCTCGCTTCCTCAGGATTTTCGGTAAACGGCGGGACGGTCATCAAACCGCGAATTTCAAGGCTCACCAGTTGCGGCGCTGCTTGAAGAATTTCTTCTAACTCCTCCGAGTCTGGAGCCACGCCGCTCTTTGCGGCCTCGCCGCCCATATTGATCTCAATCAATACGGCAAGCTTCTTCCCTTGCTGCCGAGCAGATTCGTTGAGCCGGCGAGCCAGCCGCACGGAATCGACGGAATCGACGGCTATGAACAACTCAGCCGCCTTGGCTGCTTTGTTGTTTTGCAGATGCCCGATCATGTGCCACTCTGCATCCCGCAAATCGCGCAGCTTTTCTATCTTGGTGACGAACTCCTGCACGCGGCTTTCGCCAAACAGGCGCTGCCCCGCGTCGTAAGCCTCGCGGATCAACTCCGGCGCAAACGTCTTGCTGACCGCCATCAGCGAAATCTGTTGCGGCGTGTGCCCGACGCGGAGCGCGGTCTCGGCGATCCGCTCGCGTATGCGGAAGATGTTTTCGGTGACGGGCATGGAGGAGTTAACCACGGGTACACGGGAAGCACGGGTCCTGTGTCCCCGTGGTTAAGATTTTAGCTACATCATAGCCGTCGGCGGCGCGGGTTCGCTGGGATCGCCGGCGGCGGAAACCGGCAGGAAGATCATCAGAGCACCCAGACCGGCCAGCACGATCATTCCGCCGACCAGATAAGACGGATTGCTGAAGATTTGCGGCGGATGGTTGGGCGCCTTCCATTTGGGCACAAACTGCAATCCCGCCCAAACCAACCCCATCAGTGCCTCTCCCGCGATTAAGCCTGAGGCGGTCAGCACTCCCGCATTCTCTACGCGCGCTTTTTGAGCTGGATTGAAGCCGCGGCGCTCTGCCACCCAATCTCCCACCGTGCGGAAAAGGCCTCCCACGAAAATAGCAAAGGTTGTACCGAAGGGCAGGTACATACCGACTGCGACCAGCATCGGGCTTTTCACCTGCATCATGATCATGGCGATGCCAAAAAGAATGCCGACTCCTACAAGCGCCCAGGCCACATCTCCGCCCACGATGCCTTGGGCCAGCGTGGCCATCAGGCCTGCCTGCGGAGCCGGAAGGTCGGGGCCACCAAATCCGACGCCTCCCGCGTTGATACTGCCTTGGTGAAGCAGCATCAGCGGCCAGTACATCACCAGGCTGGCCACCACCACCGCGATGAGTTCCGCGATCTGAATCTTCTGCGGTGTGCCGCCCAGGATGTACCCGACTTTGAAGTCCTGCAGCAGTTCGCCGGCCACCGAGGAAGAAACGCAAACCACCGCCGCCACTCCCAACACCACAGCGACGCCCTTCTGCCCGGAGACGCCGAGCGAAACCATGAGCAGCGCCGCGATCAACAATGTGCAAAGGGTCAAGCCGGAGACGGGATTATTCGAGGAGCCGATGAATCCCACCAGATTGCCGGAAACTGTGGCGAAGAAGAATCCTACGATCAGCATGACCACGGCCGCCAAGATCGCCGGCCAGATCAGTCCGGAAATGTGGATGTAAAGCCAGCACATGAGCAGGAACACAACCCCGATCAACGCAAAAACAGTTTTGAAGCTCATGTAGCGCTCAGTGCGAACGAGCTTGGCCCGGTCTTCGGCGGACTGCCTCAGGTCAGAAACCGCCTTGCCGAATCCGGACACCAGGCTTGCCCGCATTTTGTACAGCGTGTAGACGGCGCCCACGATCATTCCACCCACCGCAATGGGGCGAACAATGTACCGCCACACGGCATCCGCCATGCCTGCCCAGTTTTCGGGCGTATCCGCGGGAAGGTAGTGGCGAAGCTCTGGACCGAGAAAATAAATCATCATGGGAACCAGCAGCCCCCACGCCAGGACGCTGCCGGCAAATTGAATGGAAGCCAGCCGGACTCCGATGATGTACCCCACGCCCAGATAGGCCGGGCTTACGCTGGCAGCGGCGAAAACGCTGGTGCCACCGGTCGCGACTGCGTTTGCGGTCCCGGTTGTTCCGAGCCGGACCTGGCTGTGACCCAGATTGCCGATCGTATAAGAGATGTCACGGTCGGCAGCGAAGAGGCCGAACTTACCGAGTATGTAAACTATGCTGCCCACGCCGATGTTCCAGAACAAATATTTCGCCGCCTGAGCGCCGCGTTGGCCCGCCTTGTGAATCTCCGATGCCGCCACCGACTCCGGGAAAGGCAGCTCCGGGTCATCCACCATCACGCGCCGCACCAGCGAGATGAAGAGCACGCCCAGAATACTGCCGACCATCATGAGTGCAGTGGATTTCCAGTACGCCTCACGCCAGCCGAACGATGGCCAGGCTTTGGAGATCACGAAAGCCGGGATGGTGAAAATTGCGCCCGCAGCCAACCCTTCGCCGATGGAGCCCGCGGTTCGAGAGATATTTTCTTCCAGCAGCGACCCTTTCCACGCCCGCAGCACCGCCATGGAAATAACGGCAGCCGGATAAGTTGCTGCGATGGTGATTCCCGCGCGCAGGCCGAGATAAGCGTTTGCGGCGCCCAGAACGACGGTCAGTACCAGGCCGACCAGCACAGCCCGGAGCGTGAACTCCTTCATCTCCAGGTTTTCGGGCACAAACGGGCGGTGCTTCCTCGGGGTCTCGGGGGTCTGGCTACTCATCGATAGGGTCCTCTAAAGTGGTCAAGTTTTTTCGCTAAGGCCGAGTCCGCGCACGTTAGCACGCGGTTACGCTAGTTTACAAGTGCGCAACGCATGAATGCGTCTGCCGCAGGGTTGCCGCTCGAACCCAATTCGGTACAGTGAAG
Organism: uncultured Acidobacteriaceae bacterium; assembly: GCA_963735545.1. Lineage (GTDB taxonomy): Bacteria > Acidobacteriota > Terriglobia > Terriglobales > Acidobacteriaceae > PALSA-270. The sequence goes on along the minus strand of CAVTLU010000017.1, from coordinate 182,219 downwards.
CACAGATCTCATCCCAAATTAACGGCGCAATGCCACGAGCAGCATCCCAGATAGTATGATTTTGGATGGATGACCAGGCTATTTCTTAGAGTCAAGGTTACATCGGTCGTATGAGCTGTGACGGAAGGCATCTTTAGTGTTTCCCCCCTCGCGCCGAAGATGCTGAAAGGCGAAGATTGCGGACCGTTTCTGAGTTGGTAGGCGAGTCTCTGCGAGAGATCGGAGTGTTGCTTCTCGTATTTATTCCATTCGACGCAACGTTCTTTCAAGGTAGCCTAAAGCCCGCGACGGTAGTTGGCCTGGTCATTCTCGCCATTGCCGGATTCGTCCTCGTGGTCGTGGGGATACTTCTTGAGAAAGGGACGGACTGAAAATTGGGCTTAATAATTCCTTTCGCGATATTCGGAATTGCGGTCACGGCGCTTCTCATCTGGGGTCTGAGCGACCGGTCAAGACGCAAGGCGAGCTACTCGGGCTCCGGCGATCCTCGGCAGGCGGCTTAGCGGCGGCGGCGCATGCGTGCCGGAATTGGTTTGCTGCTCAGGCTGCCGTTCGACTGTTCCGAGGAATTTACTGACCTGCTTCTTCTGCATGCTTGATCGTTGCTTGGCGCAATGCAGCCAGCTATACTTACGTATACTCGAGAAGAATGATTCGTCCGGTTGGAGCCCTCCGCAGCAACCTACCGGGTGAGGGAGGATCGTCTTCAGCAGTAGCGAGGACCCAACTCGGGCTTCCACGGCCAGAACGGTAACCGGGCGAACATCGCTGGTTTCCTTGCTGAGCAGCGCCGCCGAAAGCCTGTTTGCCACCCTGTTTCCCGCCGATTGCCGTCTGTGCGCCGCTCCGCTGATTAACATTTCCCGCCTGCCGGTTTGCGAAGATTGCCTGTCCGCCATGCACCCTATCTCGGTAGGCACTTGCGCCATCTGCGGAGAAAGGCTGCTTAGTCCCTTTGCGGTCACGCGGGAGGCCGGCGAGCCGCGCTGTGGATTGTGCCGCCGCATCGAGCCGCCTTTTGCCCGGGCAACGGCCTACGGCAGTTATGAGGGCGGGCTTCGCGAACTCATCCAGTTGCTCAAGTATGAACAAGTGAGGCCCGCCGCAGGCGTCCTGGGGCGAATGCTGAACGAGGCGATTGCCGATCTGGAGCCGGCGTTTGGTGACGCTTCGCCGTTGGTGGTGCCGGTCCCTTTGCATCCCAGCAAGTTGCGGCAGCGTGGCTTTAATCAGTCGGAGCTTATTGCTCGCGCGGCAATAAAGCAGAAGGCAAAAGCGGAGCGTTGGGCGCTGCGTGCCGGTGTATTGAAGAGGCGCCGGCCCACCCAATCCCAGACCGGACTTACCCGCCATCAGCGGCGGGAGAATATCCGCGGCGCGTTCGCCGTCGCCAAGCCGGACGAAGTGGCTGGCCGCGAAATCTTACTGGTGGATGACGTTTTCACCACCGGCACCACACTTTCTGAGTGTGCCCGCATTCTGCGACGGAGCGGCGCATCCAAAGTATGGGTGGCGACGGTGGCGCGCACGCTGAAAGCGGATGCCCAGCACGCCGAAATAATGATGTCCGAGACGGAGAGGCCGTTGGCTCGTGCGGCCCACGCGTAATGGCAGCGACATGGAACAATTCGATGAGTGGCGGCCGGTCCGGGCTGCCACCTGCGATGGTGGGAGTTCACCACGACGGCGACGGTCACGCACTGCACGCGCCCGTGCTGGTGCTGAACGCTTCGTATGAGCCGATTAACGTCTGTGCCGCTCGCCGCGCCATCGTGCTGGTGCTGAAGGGCGTCGCCATGACCGAGGAAGAGAACGGCCACTTCCTGCATGCGGCCCGCCTGGCGATTCGCCTGCCGTCGGTGATCCGGCTGCTGGAGTATCGCCGCATCCCGCACCAGACACGGGCGCTGTCGCGCAAGAACATCCTGCTGCGCGACCGGAATTCCTGCCAGTATTGCGGGGAAGTCCTGCCCTCGGGGGAGTTGACACTCGACCACGTAGTGCCTCGCTCCCGCGGAGGCGCATCGACCTGGGAGAACCTGGTCGCCTGCTGCCATTCCTGCAACCGCCGCAAGGGAAATCAATTCCCCACAGAAGCGGGCATGAAGCTGCTGCGCGAGCCCCGCGCTTTCAATCTCCACACCAGCCGCCACATCATGCGCCTGATGGGGCGGTCGGATGATAAGTGGAGGAAGTATTTGTTTTATTAGCCGTCAGCCATCAGGACTAGCTTCAGGCATCCTTGCCTAAGACCAATGCAAGTAAGGCGCATTCAGGTTTTCACTGAGGGCTAACGGCTGATGGCTGATGGCTGTAGTTCGTGAACGTCAGCGTCTGCTTAATCCTCACGTCCTGCGCCAGAAAATGCAATGTGTCGTCTGCCGATGAGAAGGTGGGGAACCAGTATTTCCCGTCGACCTGCTGCCGCCAGGTGGTGAACTGCGGGAAAAGATTTTCGGTGGTTTTCTTCTTTTTCACGATCCGAATATCGGGGACGGACTTGCCCGTATTCCTCACGATCTGCAGGTCGCGGTCGTCCACCCATATCCGCCCCTGAAAGTAGCGCTGGTCTTTTAACATCTGTTTCGGAGCGACTTGAAAGACGTAGCAGTGCAGCTCGTCGACTTTCTGCTGACCTTCATACACGACGTTGTACTCCGGCAACTCGTCCGTGCTGATGGTGAATGAGGCTCGCGTGTCCACGTCTTCGAGATCTTCTTTGGTCATTTCAATGCCGGCCTGCGGCGCGAGTATCACTTTCTTGACCCGCTGGCCCTGGTTGTAGCTGATGTCTGCGACTTGACGATAATCGCCGACGACCTCATTGCCATTCAGGGCTTGGACTTTGATCGATTGCCGGAAGCTGTATTGCTCCCGCACACGCTTCCATTCTTTTTCGTTGGCGGTGAAGCGCTGAATGATCTCCTGGGGTGTGAGGCCCTTTGGCGGGGACTTGTCCAGTTCCCCGTCCTGCGCCCAGACTTCGGGCACGAAGGAGATGGCAAGAAGCAGAATTCCGGCAAGAAGGTGAGGTCCTATGCCCGACGCGCTCATGAGCGGTTAGTTTACCGGAATCGCCCGCGAGTGTGAGAGGAGGAATATGAATATTGATTTCCTGTGCTCCCCTGTGATCTCTGTGGTGATAGTTTCTTTCACCACAGAGATGACAGGGGAGCACAGAAATTCGTTGGAAGATTACAGCGCAGCTACTTCGATTGCGCCTTATCCTTCTGATCGGGAGTGTTGGGCACTTCCTTGCCTTCGTAAATAATCTTCACCTTGGAGCCGAACTGTTTGTAATCTTCATACTTGATGACCTCGCGAATGTGCACGTCGTTGAGCGCGAAATGCAGGACATCGTCGGCGCGAGTATAAGCGGGAAACCAATATTTGCCGTCCACCTGCTGGCGCCAGGTGGTGAATTTCGGGAAAAGATTTTCTGAATTCTTCTTGTGGCTGTCGGGCACCGACTTGCCGTAGGTCTTCACGATCTGCAGATCGTGATCGTCCACCCAAATTCGCCCCTGGAAGTATCGCTTCTTGGGCTCGATTTTTTTGGGAGCGATATCGAAGACATAACAGTGCAGCTCATCTTCGGCTTGCTGTCCTACGTAAAGAATGTCGTACTGGGAGATTTCGTCCGACGTAAGCACGAAGGGCATCAAGTGCCGCATGTCCTCCAGGTCTTCCTGGGACATGGAAATCCCGCCATTTTCCAAAGTCGATTGCGGCGCGAACACCACGTTCTCCAGCCGGGCGCCCTGGTCATTGAACACCACGTCGTAAACCTCGCGGTATTCCCCAGTGGTGGTGTCGCCATCGAGCGTCTTCACGTTAATCGACTGCCGGTAGGTGTATTGCTCACGGGCGAGTTTGAACTCTTTTTCCTTGGCCGCGAAGCGCGCGATAATTTCTTCCGGAGTGATGCCTTTGGGGGCGGACGTGTCGAGAGGGCCTTCCTGGGCGAACGCCGCGGGCGCCTGAATGGCGGCGGCGGCCGTCAAGATGGCGACAAGACGTAGGATAAATTTCATACGATTACTGTAACAAACCACTCCGGCAGGCAAACGGCATCAACCGCCGCCCTTCGCGTTCCCGCCCTCTCCGCTCAGGGGGTAGAAATGGAAAGGCGGCAGCTCTGCCATTTAGTTAGAGTGTGAATGGGGGCCGAAAGTTGCCGGAAAGAAATCTTTACAATTTCTCGATTACCCCCCGTTACTCTGACTGCGCCGCGTGAGTCATGACCCGCGTTGTGTAAGATGACGATGCAAGCCCATGATTCCCACTACACGCGCCCATCGCCCGGACGAGGCACTTAATGCCGAGCAGGAAATCGCACGCATTGCTGCACTGCCGCAGGTGCGTGCCGCGTTCACGTGGCTGCGTGCGCAGGAGCCGCAATTTGCCCGCTGGCAATTGGAGATGGCCCGCATTCCGGCTCCGCCCTTTGGGGAGAAGGCGCGAGGAGAATGGCTCCGCGAACGCTTTCGCGAGTTGAATCTCGCAGATGTCTGCACCGACGAGGTGGGTAATGTATTCGGCCTGCATGTAGGAGCCGGCAAACAGTGCATCTCACTAAGCGCGCATATCGATACGGTTTTCCCTGTAGGCACGCCTTTGCCGGCGCGGCAAGAAGGCAGCAAGCTCTTTGGGCCCGGAGTTTCGGATAACGGCGCTGGCGTGACGGCAATGTTGGCCATCGCTTCCGCGGTGGAAGCCGCCTCAGTGCCGCACACTCTGCCGATTCTGTTCATCGGGAACGTAGGAGAAGAAGGCGAGGGCGACCTGCGCGGCATGCGCCATGTCTTCTCCGGCTCGCGATGGAAGGAATCCATCGTAGCGAGCCTGGTGCTCGACGGCGCCGGCTGCGACACTGTGGTCGCTGAGGCTCTGGGCAGCCGACGCTTTGAGGTGACCGTGCGCGGCCCGGGAGGGCACTCCTGGAGCGATTTCGGTGCTCCCAATCCCATCCTGGCCCTGGCTCGGGCGATGCAGGCCTTCGGCCAGACGCCGGTGCCTTCGTCGCCGAAGACTACTTTCAACGTCGGCGTGGTACAGGGCGGCACTTCGGTGAACTCGATTCCTGAATCCGCCAGCATGCGCGTGGATATCCGCTCTGCCTCAATGGCGGAGATGGAGCGTCTGGAGGCGGCGCTGCGGCATTCGCTGGCGATGGCGGTGAAAGACGAGTCCCAGATTTCAGAAAAGCGCGGTTCCCGCCGGGCCGGCGAACTGAAGGCGGAAGTGGCTGTGATCGGCGATCGGCCGGCGGGAGAATTGAACTCGGACGCGAATATCTTGCAGATCATCCGTGCCGTGGACGCCCACCTGGGGAACACGGCGCAGATTCAGCGTGCCTCGACGGATGCCAATATCCCGCTCTCTCTGGGCAGGGAAGCAATTGCCATCGGCGGCGGGGGCACCGGCGGAGGCGCACATACACTGCAGGAGTGGTTCGATTGCAGCGGGCGGGAGTTGGGGTTGAAGCGAATTTTGCTGGCGGTGCTGGCGCTGACTGGGATGTGAGCTTGTCTCGTCGTTGGACGGGTTCGTATCAGGGCACGGCTTTGCGCCGCGCCGCTCGGTCGCAGGGCTGATGAAGACGCGCCGATTGGGCGCAACTGCCACGCTGCCTGAGACCGTACTGCGCCTCAATGGTGCGGAGCTGAGGTTGCGGAGTTTGGCGGCGTGCCTGAAGGCACGCCCTGATACGGACCTTTCTCAGCGAATGCCAAACGGAATCCTACCCTGTCGTAAAGAACGCGACAAGGGTTCGGGCACCCGGCAGTAGGGTGGCAGTTCCACAGTGTCGGCAGTCGCGGGCGGGGGCGCCCGCGCCACATTTTGTGCGCGAGCTTAGAAGCTGGATTTCAACCGGCTAGGCTTGAACGGAATCGTCACTACCGCTTCCAGGTCAACCGGAGTCCCATTCTTGGTCGCGGGGCGGAAGCGCCAGCGGGAGAGCGCGGCGCGAGCGTATTCGTCCAGGCGGTCGTCGATGCTGCGGAGTACCTTCACGTCGCCTACCGAACCATCGCTGTGAATGACCGCATACAGCGTCACTACGCCTTCGATGTTGTGGCGCATCAGCTCCAAGGGATAGCCGGGGGCGGAGATGGCAATCGCGCTGGGGGCCGAAAGATCTTTGTCGCTGCTTCTCGGGTCTCCGCCATTCATTTCTGCAAAGTGGATGACCCAGCTTCCGCCCGCCGAGTTCAGGTTCGGCATGTTGATGCTCATAGAGTAGAACCTGCGATCCCCGAAAATTTCCTTGTCCGCGTCGCTCTCATGGATGCTGGGCTCAGAGGTTGGACGCCGCGGAATGCTCACCCGCGCGGGCGTGGCATCGGCTAGCAAAATCGGACTCTTTGCCGACCGCGCTGCCGAGCCGCCAGAGCCCGATACTGAACCCTGGCCGGTTCCCGAAATAGCCGAGCGGTTGGAGTTGGGGCCGGAGCCGACAAACAATCCGGAAGGAATGTCGGACGACTTGCCCGAGCCCGCGCCATTACCGCTGCCATGACCACTTCCGGCGCCGCTTTCCGAGGGGCGGGTACCAGCAGCAACGTCCGGTGTTCCGGCAGCGCCCGCTTTCCCTTGCGGCGTTGCCGCGAAACTGGCACGCCGGTTGCCTGCGGGGGGCAGCACCGGCCCGCCGGCTGCGATGGGATGAATACCGAGCGCGATGAGGCGTCCATCGCCGTTTGCCGTCCTCGCACCCCGCACCGAGGGTGGTGGCGGCACGACCGCCACGCCGGAGCTGTCCAGCGCGGTGCGCGTCCCGGCTAGAGTCAGTTGCTCCGGAACCGGCAACTGCGGCGCCGGGGCGACTACGTCCGAGTGGCCGATGTTGAGGTCGCCCAAGCGGCGTGCGGATGTGGCGTCAACACTGGGCGGTGGTTCGACAACGGCGGACTGAAGCGCTCGCGGCGTTCTGGATGTAGATGCTGCGCGCAAATCCGGTGCGGGTGCGACTGCGGAAACGGTCAGGTCCAGGGCTCGGGAATCGGCCATCGAGCGTGCTGTGGCCGCGATGGGCACGGCTACCGGCGTCGGCGACCACGCCACTACGTTGGGCATGGGAACGTCGTGATCAAGCTTGACGTTGGGCGGGGCGACGATGGTCTGCGTCCGATTGTCCGCTTCGGGCGGCACGGAGATAATCGGCTGCGGGGCATATTCCGGCTCGCCCTTCTTGGGAGGCTGGGCGTGCGCGCCGCCGGTATCGAGCGGCGGCAAGTATTCCGAGGCGTCGAAATACACCACGTCGGAGCGATTGAACACGGGGCGCTCGACGATCTGGGGACGGCGCGGCCAGAACTGGGTTACTGCCCATAAGCCTGCGATCAGCACCGAGTGATAGAGCACCGACTCGAGAAAACTGAGCCAGGGCAGGCGAGAGGCGACAAAGACGTTCCGGCCAAAAATCCCCAGGCTTCGAAGCCAGACGAAGCGGAGGCTGCTGGCGCGGCCACAGGTCGCGGAGATTCTGCAGGAAGACGCGGCGCCACGGCGGCAGTGTAACCAACAGGGTCAGAGCGGGCTCGGGGGCCGCGCTCGCGTCGACAACGGATTCCACAAGCCCGAGGCCCTGTTCCATGCGCCACGCCTATTTCGCCGCGATCCTTAATGTGCCTCCCGTCGGGTTTTTCCAACCACAGGGGACACAGAGGATCACAGGCGGATCGCTGAGATTCCCGTGATTATAGCTTGCCGCCGCCCACGACTGCGGCCTGTTCCGGCCCAACCCGCTTCCATGCTCTAATACTCCTATGAAGAATCTGGCCGCAGTGCTTTGTTGGATGCTTCTACTCGGCGGTTCGTGGGCGCAGAGCGCACAAAATCCGCCGGCGGGATCAGTTCCCGCCAAGTCTGCCGCAGATGACTATTCCGGTATGTATGCCTTCCTGCAGGAAGGGGAGTTCGTCCAACTCACGATCGAAGAAGAAAATCGAGTGACCGGCTTCATTTCCCGCTACGGCGACAGCGAGAGCGATCGCGGCGCGTTCCTGGACCAGTTCTTCAAGCAAGCCAAGCTTGAGGGAAACAAGCTGAACTTCACTACCGCGACCGTGCACGGCGTGTGGTACGAGTTCAAGGGAACGGTCGAGCGCGGAGAGGGAAAGAAATCCGGGGATGAAGGCTATTATGTCCTGAAGGGAACCCTCACGCAGTTCAGCACCGACGCCAACAAGAAGACTTCGTCGAAGGCGCGCGAGGTGGCGTTCAAATCGTTCCCGCAGGATTTAGGCGACGAGCCGGCTAAAGCGCAGTAAGCGTGTTGCTGCGGCGCACCGCGTCAGATCATTTCGCTATCCGGGCCGCGTCGGCGGGTGAGGTCGCGCGGTCGCGGGCGGGTCGTGACAATCCCCTGGTCCATTACGATAACCAGCGTCTGGGCGCAGTTCTCACAAAGCCAGTAACATTCGAAGGGCCTGTGTGTCCGGCTCGAAGAGGTTGCGCTTTCGATGCTAAAAAGCTTGCCCTGATTGAGATAGCGAAACGGGGTTGAGCACGCCGGATTGGCGCACTTCGATAGCATCGTAGCCTCCGCAGTGAGTGACTTCCTCTCCTGCAGCGCTGTCTTCCCCCTGTGGGGAACCGGTTTTGCTGGGCCCGTTCCGTGAGCGGGTCGTCTCAGTAAAGAGTTTTAAGCCAGCGCGTTCCCTGGCTGCACGGCGGCAGCGCGCTCCTGCTCGATACGGCTGATATTGGCGCGCAGCCATTGCCGCAACTTCTCTTCCAGTTCCGCCTGGCTATACTGCTGCGCCAAGCTATGTACCGTTTCCCCATTCTGGTTCAGGGGAATGTGATGGCAGGGAATTTTTTCCGCTTGGGCGCTCTGCGGGACAAACTTGTCGAGCAGGCACTCTGTACAAGGGTGCGGCTGCCCTGGATTGTTGAAGTTGATGCAGGAGAGCGAATCCTCGAAAATGGAAGTTGCCTTCCACGGGGTGCGCACCGAGCGCCCATACCCTCCCTGCTCAAGAAAATCGAGTTCGAACTTCAGAACCTCAAGAATGTCACGCGCATCGTCTGCCATTGGAGTCCTCCGCAATTGGCCTCTCCGGCCTCAACATTCAGTAACCACTGGAACTATGTTCGGCTAGTGCTTGGCTTTACTGCTGTGACCCCTGCCACCGGGTTTTGTGATTCGGGTCACACAAGGCCCAATCGGCGCGGCTGAGGTTGGCATGGTCCGATTTGGCACGGTGGCACTTAACTCCTTTGCGTTGTATGCTCGGGAACGTGCCGCGCCCCGCGCCTCGCCGCTCTCCCACTTCGGGACTGATTCTCGGGCTGGTCATCACCCTGGCCGCCGTGGTGGCCTACTCCGCGTACATCACCCGGCAGATCTCCAGTCTGCGGGAGATGCAGAACAATCTGGTCGACCGCAACCGCAAGGACTCGCTGCAGCTGCTCCGCATTCAGAATGACTTGAACTTGCTGGGGCTCGCCATGCGCGACATGCTGAATAACGACGAGCCCTATCCCTTGACGGCGTGGTCGGCGCAATTTCAGCGCATCCGTTCGGACCTCGACGATGCGCTGCGGCTGGAATCGCAGGTTGCGGTCACGGACCGCACGCCCGAGCAGAGGCAGTATCTGGGCAACATGGTGGCGCAGTTCTGGGATGCGGCGGATCGCACCTTCATGCTGGCCCGCGATGGCAAGCAGGCCGAGGCGCGGGCGCAAATCCAGCTCTCGCTGCAGGCGCGGCAGGCCGCGCTCAGCACGGCGTGGCTCGCCTGCTGGTGCAGAACAACGAAAGCGAGGAACAGGCCGCAGCGCAGATCGGCGAAATCTACGCCCGGGTGCAGCGGCAGGTGTATCTTTTTCTCACCGCGACGCTGACTGCGATTCTGCTCACCAGCTTGTACCTGATTCGCTCCAATCGGCAGCTGTTCGCGCAGCTGGCCACGCTCTCCGAGCAGCGCAGTGAGCTGGCGCAGAAGCTGATCTCGACCCAGGAATCCACGCTGCGCTACATCTCGCGCGAATTGCACGACGAGTTCGGCCAGATTCTGACCGCCATGGGCTCGATGCTGGGCCGGGCCGGGAAACATGCGCCCGACGGCTCGGCGCTGCGCACCGATCTAGAGGAAGTGCGCGAAATCGCGCAGAACACGCTGGACAAAGTGCGCAGCCTGTCGCAGGCGCTGCATCCGGTGATGCTCGATGAAGCCGGCCTGGAGAGCACGCTCGACTGGTATCTTCCCGTGGTGGAAAGGCAATCGGGAATTGACATAAGCTATGAGAAGTCCGGCACGCCTTTTACGGTGGATGGAAATGCCGCCATTCACGTCTATCGCGTGGTGCAGGAAGCTTTGAACAACGTCACCCGGCACGCGGGAGCGAAGCAGGCCTGGGTGCGCTTGCGCTTTTTGCCGCAATGGCTGGAAGTCGAGGTCGAAGACCACGGCAAAGGATTTGTGGCCGTCGGCGGCGAAGCAGGGAATTGGTCTGGTGGCCATGCGCGAGCGCGCGGAATTGCTGGGCGGGAAGATTGCTTTCGCGTCACCGGCGGAGGGCGGCACGCTGGTGCGCCTGGAGGTTCCGCGAGAGAAGACCGAGAAAGCGAGGCGCATGCCGGATAAGATTTCCGTCCTACTGGTGGACGACCACGTCCTGGTGCGGCGCGGCTTTCGCCGCATCCTGGAGGACGAGCCGGACATCTCCGTGGCCGGCGAGGCCAGCGACGGCGAGGAAGCGGTCAAACTCGCGCGTACAGCTGCGGCCGCGGGTCGTTATCATGGACTGCGCGCTGCCCGGCATGAACGGCCTGGACGCTACGCGGCAGATTCTCGCGGACGTTGCCGGAAACTCTGGTGCTCATGCTGAGCATGCATCCCGGAAGAAACCTGGGTGCACCAGGCGCTGGCGGCGGGAGCGCGCGGCTACATTCTGAAGAACGCCGTCGACCTGGAACTGGGCGCGGCCATTCGGCGAGTGGTAGCGGGAGAGACCGTGCTGGACTCGCAACTGGAACGTCCCACCTCACTGAAGGGCGAACGCCATGCACGGTCTCACCCAGCGCGAGCTGCAGATCCTGCAAATGATCGTTGACGGAAAATCCAACAAGGAAATCGCGTCCGTGCTCGACCTCAGCGTGAACACCGTTGCCGTGCACCGCGCCAATATGATGGACGCTCTCGGCATCCACAAGACCGCCGAACTGGTGGTCTACGCCATCCGCAACGGGCTGGTAAACGCTTCCGTGAATCGCCGGTCTTTTCTGCGGGGCATGTGCAGGCCTGGTTTCCGGCCGCGCAGCTTTGCGTGCTGCCGGCGCTGTGGGCAGTCGCCCTGCCGGCATCACCGGGCTTCCGGCTGACCGACGTCACCGAATCGGCCGGTCTGCGCTTCCAGCACAACAGCGGCGCGTACGGCGGCAAGCTGCTGCCCGAGACGCTGGGTTCGGGCTGCGCCTTTCTCGACTACGACGGCGACGGCTGGCAGGACATCCTGCTGGTCAACGGCATGGATTGGCCGGGCCACAAACGGCAGCGCAGCGACGCTGCGTCTTTATCGCAACAACCGCAACGGCACGTTCACCGACGTGACGCACGCAGCCGGCCTCGACGTCGAGATGTACGGCATGGGCGTGGCGGTCGGAGACTACAACAACGACGGCTTTCCTGACATCCTGATCACCTGCGTCGGCCAGAACCGTCTGTTCAAGAACACCGGCAAGGGAAAGTTCGTGGACGTCACGAAAGCGAGCGGACTTGGGGGACGCGCAGGCGCTCAGCACTTCCGCGCTGTGGTTTGACTTCGATCGCGACGGCCTGCTCGATCTGTTCGTCTGCAACTACGTGAAATGGTCGCCCGAGCACGATGTTTTCTGCAGCCTCGACGGCAAGCATAAGTCGTATTGCACGCCGGAAGCGTATCGCGGCGAGACCTGCTGGCTATTCCACAATCGCGGCAACGGCACGTTTGAGGACGTAACCGCCAGCAGCGGAATTTTCGACAGCAGTTCGAAGTCGCTCGGCGTGGCCATGTTCGATTACGACCACGACGGCTGGCCCGATCTGCTGGTGGCCAACGACACTCAGCCCAACAAGCTCTATCGCAACCAGCGCAACGGAACATTCAAGGACGTGGCGGTCGAGGCCGGCCTCGCCTTCAGCGCCGACGGCAAAGCCCGCGCCGGCATGGGCGTGGACGCCGCCGATTTCGATAACTCCGGCAGCACCGGAGTCGCCATCACGAATTTCGACAACGAGATGATCGGCCTCTATCGCGCCTCCGGCAAGGGAGACTATTGACGATGTGGCCACGCAGAGCGGCGTCGGCCTGGCTTCCAAGGACAAGCTGGGCTTCGGCTGCGTCGTTTCTCGACGTCGATCTCGACGGCTGCGCTCGACCTGGCAGTCGCCAACGGGCACATCGACGAGACGGTGCGCAACATTCGCGGCAACGTCGGCTACGCGCAGCCTCCGCAGTTGTTTCTCAACGAGGGCAAGGGAAAGTTCCGCGATGTAGCCGCTGAGGCTGGGCGGCGGCTTCAGCCAGCCCAAAGTCGGGCGCGGTCTGGCCTACGGAGATTTTGACCGCGACGGCGACCTCGATCTTGCTGATCACCACCAACAACGGTCCGGCATACCTCTATCGCAACGATCAGCTCGCGGGGAATAAGAGCATTCGGATTCAGCTGGTCGGCACGAAATCGAATCGCGATGCCATCGGCGCGTCGGTTCAGGTCTTCGCCGGAGATGTACGGCAGTCGCGCATGGTCAAGGGCGGGTCCAGCTACCTCTCGCAATCGGAACTGCCGCTTACTTTTGGGCTGGGGATGGCGGGATCGCATCGATCGTTGAGATTCAATGGCCCAGCGGTGCAACCGAAGAGTACAAGAATCTGGCGGCAGGGCCGCGCCTACCAGTGCACGGAATCGAAGGGGATTCAGCCGCGAGAGTAAGAAGTAAACGGGCGATGGGCTTCCTTCCTCGCCCGTCAGACCACAGACACGTCGTGCGCCGTGCAACAATACCCGCCGCGAATCACAGCCCCGCGTTTTTGACCTCCACGAAACTGTCAGTGCGCACCAGGCTGATCGAATATTCCTTTGAAAACAGGAGCTTGGCTGGGGTGGATCGCCTAGTATTTTTTCACTATTGTGCCTTTTTCGCTCTGCCGCTAAGTTAGTCCCAACATATACGTCCTCATCCACGGAGCTCTCCGGCCCGCACATTGAGGGACGACCCACGCGAGGGGGCAGGACAACGACCTGCCCCCGATTCTTTTTTGAGGCAAATCTGCTTCATCCGCTCGCGCATAATCCTTTCCGCGGTTTTCGCTGCTCAGGTCTGTGGTCTGACGGGCGCGGACGCCCGTCGCTCCACACAGGCCTACGGTGAAGGCGGTCACTTTTGCTTGTGATTTGGCTCACTGCGCCGATTTGGCGGTTGGCTAGGCTACTTGCAGGGGGTTCTTCTCATGGAAACACGGTATGCATATCAGGCTAGCGCCTTTTGGACACTGCATCATCGCGGTATCGTGAAAGCCGAAAACAATATTCCTTACACTCTCGATTTCACCGTTCCTCCAGAGTTCGGCGGCGAGCCCGGCGCGTGGACGCCCGAGCACCTGCTGCTGGCCGCAGTTGCCAGCTGCTACGTGGCTACCTTCCGGGGCATGGCCGAGAAATCGAAGCTGGAGATTCATGGCATTGAAGTGACTGTGGACGGCGTGATCGAGAAACAGGAAGGCAGTCTGCGCTTCACGAAAATCACTTTGCGGCCCGAAGCCAAGATCCTCGAGGAAGAAGATTTCGAGCGGGCGATGCGGTTGCTGGAGAAGGCAGAGCGGGGATGCTTGATCGTGCGTTCGCTCTCCAGTGAAATCGTGCTGCAGTCTAAGGTTGTCGTCGAGGAGCCGGTGGCCGTCTGAACGTTTGATCCTGCCGATTCGCTTCCGGGGAGAGTCGTGTTCGAAGCCTCTCCCCTCGGTCCGCCCCACGGCAACACTCTCACCTGTTTCTGCGTCTAATGCAACAAGCTTCGGTTTCAACTCCAGCGCGCTTTCCGCGCTTGACGAAAAGGTATAATCTTTACCGCGACAATTATGGGAGGAAGTTTACATATGGAACTACGCGCTAGCGCTTTGTGGATGCGTCTGAAGGCAAACCGCTGGGCGTATACCTTCACTGTTTTGGCCACTTTGGCCGTGGGCATCCTGATCGGAACCGTAATTTCCTCCGGAGTCAAGGGACAGGAAGCTGCCAAGAAATCGGACGCTACTCCCTTAACCATACCGGCGCCGCGCCAGCTTTCGAATCAGTTTTCCCAGATTGCGAAGCAGCTTGAGCCCAGCGTGGTGAACATCAACACCGAATCGATGATAAAGAACGTCCGCCCGCGCCATGGAAATCCCGGCGGAGGGGACGACGACAATTCCTTTGATGATTTCTTCAATCGTTTCTTCGGCGGGCAAGGCGGACAGGGCGGGCAGGGGGCAGATGGCGGCGCCGTTCGCGAGCGCTCGCTGGGTTCCGGCGTGATTGTCGATCCCAAGGGCTACATCCTCACCAACCGTCACGTAGTGGAGAAAGCGGACCGTATTCGGGTGAAGCTGCAAGAAGATGCCCCGGGCGTGCTACATGACGCCAAAGTCGTAGGCGTGGATCAGGAGACCGACTTGGCGGTCATAAAGATCGACGTGGATCATCCTTTACCCATCGCAAAAATGGGCAACTCGGACAGCATGCAAGTGGGCGACTGGGTGCTCGCCATCGGCAGCCCCTTTGGGCAGATTGGGTCGGTTACCGCCGGCATCGTTTCTGCCAAGGGCCGCAACATCGTGCCGCTTCGTCAGTTTCAAACCTTCATTCAGACCGATGCCGCTATTAATCCCGGTAACTCCGGCGGCCCGCTGGTGAATCTTGCGGGGGAAGTCATTGGCATTAACACCGCCATTCTTACCGAGACGAGTTCTTATGCCGGAGTGGGATTCGCCCTGCCTTCGAACACGGTCGTAACCGTTTATAACCAGTTGATCGGTCCGGAACACCGCGTGGCGCGGGGTTCGATCGGCATCATGTTCAACGCGCTGGACAATCCGGCGGTGGCCCGGGTCTATGGCGTGGGTTCGGGGGTGACGGTCTCCACGGTTGTCCCGGGCACTCCCGCCGACCAGGCGGGCCTGAAGGTGGGCGACACCATCACCACGGTGGACGGCAAAGAAGTGAAGAGCGGCGATGCGCTGGTCTCCGAGATCGCAGGCCGCAAACCTGGGTCAAAGATTGTTCTGGGCTTCGTTCGCAATGGCAAGAAGCAGGACGCAACCGTGACGGTGGCGGATCGCAGCAAGCTGTTTGCCACCCGCCTCGGGGAAGACGACGAATCCGGGGGGCAGTCCGAACCCAAGGAAAGCAAGTTTGGAATCACGGTTCGCGCGGTGACCCCTGAGATCGCTGACCGGCTGGAATTGACCGCCGGCCAGGGAGTGATCGTCCAGGACGTTAAGCCGGGGTCTTTTGGGGACGACGTAGGAGTGGCGCGCGGCGACGTTATCCTGGAAGTAAATAAACAATCAGTAAATAGCGAGGCGGAGTTCAGCCGGATCCAATCTGTGTTGAAGAGCGGCCAGGACGTTGTGTTCCTGGTGCGCCAGCGCGGCTCGGGAAGTCAGGACGGCACAGTCTTTCTCGCGGGCACTCTCCGCTAAAGTTGAGCGAAGTGGGGAAGGGCACGAGTTTCAATCGCGCCACTAAGCTCTTGAAAAGACAAAAGCGCTTGAGCGCCTGAAGGTCGAACGAGGCAGTCGGAAGGAGTTCTTCCGACCCTTTAGCCGTGCGATATCAGTTGCGTTTCCCAAGAAACTGCTCTAGCCCTTCCGTAATGCCGAAAGGCCTTCCGCAGGGCTGGCACCGGGGCGCTAATTAGGCGATCATTCTACAAGCGTTGCATCCGTACCGCTGGAACTGTGACGGTCCGGGGGCCACTCCCGAATCTGGAGGTAAAAATTGCTCTGGCCTGGTTCCTGGGAAACCTATTTGGGAAAATGCTCCGTCGTTGGAGCCGTCATTTTGACGGCTGCGGCGGCTCAGGCTCAGACCAATAGCACTGCGGCTACGTCCTCCACGAAACCCACTTCGTCGCAAACGTTGACTGCGCCGGGCGCGTCCTCGAAAAAACCCAAGGCGGCTTCAGCCCATCGAACCTCTGCCAAGAGCAAGAGTAGGAGATCCCGCAAGACGAGTTCGCGCAAGCATGGGCAGCAGAAGATCGACGCCGAGCGCGCGCGGGAGATTCAGGAAGCGCTTATTCGCGAACACTACCTCACCGGGGACGCCACCGGAGTCTGGAACGACGCCAGTCAGAAAGCGATGCAACACTATCAGTCCGACAACGGCTGGCAGACCAAGACCACTCCGGACGCGCGCGCGTTGATCAAGCTGGGTCTGGGACCGGACCGCCAGCATTTGCTTAATCCGGAGAGCGCGATGACTATGGGCTCTCAGACCAAGGCAAAGCAGGCGCATGCGCCAACTGAGGCTGCATCGGCGGCTACAGCGGCCGCCACTGACAAACCTACTTCCGTTGCCACGCCGGCCAACACGGACCCACCAAAATCAAAACCACAGCAGTAGTTAGTTCAGAGGTTGTGATTCTTTTTGACTCTCTCCTCGTATCATGCTGAGCAAGCCGGGGCAAGCGAAGCGCAGCTCCGGCACAGTCGAAGCATCCCTACTTGCCACGAACGATGGGTGCCACTTGCGGAAAGTTCTCCAGCGATATTTTCAACCAGCTTGAAAATTCCCTGACGCGCCCATCGGCCACGGTACGGTAGGGATCCTTCGACTGGGTTTTTCTTGCGCATTCGCGCAGGAAAAACTTTGCTCAGACGACATGGGCGGCTCCGCTCACCCCTTCTTCATCACCGGCTCGGGTAAATAAGGCAGGGGTAGGCCGTTGATGACGGCGCGGGGGTTGTCGTCCACCAGGGCGCGAGCTACCTCAGCGCCACAGAGTTCCTCCGCCTCTTTGCGCGCGGCCGAGAGTACCGGTAGGCGATGTGCGGTGTCGTGGCCGTCGCTGGCCAGAATGTGGACGGCGTCGCGCTCGAAGAGCCATTTGGCGGTTCGCCACGCCCGCTCGCCCCACTTTCCCGTCAGCACCGAGCCGGTTACCTGCACTACGCAGCCCAGTTCCACCCACTGCAAAACACGCCGGGGCGACTGCTGCAATATCGGATTGCGCTCGGGATGCGTAATCACCGGAATAATGCCGCGATCGCCTAACTGGGTGAAACTTTCGTCCACCTGCGACGGGATGCTGAAATTGCTCAACTCCACCAGCATGTACTGGCTGCCTTCGATAGCGTAGCGCTGCGGATGCTCGTAGGCGTCTTGCAGATTTTCGTAGGACACATGGAAGTCGCATCCCAGGCTGAGCTTGGGAGTTCCACCCGTCAACTGGCGAAGTTGGTCGAGAAGTTCGCTGAATTTCTCGCGATTGTAAGGGTAGGTGTCGTTCGCGTGGGGCGTGGCGACGATATGCTCGATGCCGTCGGCCGCCGACATCCGGCACATTTCCTTAGCCATATCCCACGACTTGGCACCGTCATCGATCTGGGGAAGGACGTGGCAATGGATATCGATCAAGCGGCAAAGCTCCACTGAAAAAAGTTGGATGAGATGATTTAAGCAGATTCGCGGGGAAAGACCAAGGGGAGATGGAGGACCAAAGGGACGCAGAGGCGGACACTCGTTTGCTGACGAACAGGTTGGCGCCTCGCTTCGCTCGCGGGACGGGCGAAGGCGCCCGTCCCCACATCTCCACACTGCCCGTTCCGGGCTACGTCAATCACTCCGACTCCGGTTCCCAGCCCTTGTCCGTCCGCACTACCGCCATCACTACCTTAGTGGGCGGTTCGTTGTAGAACTGAGCGCCGTGCTTGTTGATCAGAAGGCCTCGGTCCCAGGTGTTAAATGACCTCACCATGGCGCCGCCCGCGTCAAAGTTTTCGCCAAGAACATTCGGCTCCCATCGCCAGGTGAACTCGAAGGTGGCGCGCCGGGTGCCGGTCATGGTCACTTTGGAAACCTCGACCAGCCTTCGCTGTGCCAGCGGAACTGCGTAGGCCTCGGTTCCGTCCTTCTCCTGCGACTTTTTCACGCCGGGTATTTGCAACATTAAGCGTTCGCCGTCAGGAGTGAGCGTGACCTTCACCGGACTGCCGAAAGCCTTGCCCAGCGCCGCCTGCTTTAGAATGCCGGCTTTCTCCAGCAAGCGATAATGCGGATCGGTCGGCTTGTCAGCCACACTCGACACTAGTGCGCCGGTGTGGAATGTCACAACCGCCGGCCCTTGCGCCTTGAGAACATCGATGGCGACGTTGGCCGCTTCGGGGATGCTGAGCACCTTGCGGCTTTCCCGCAGTTGATAAACGGCCACACCGGCCACGGCAAGAATCAGGGCCACAATTAGCAGCAAGGAAACGGAAGCGGACCGCTCTTTTTCCAGCTCAAGTTCTTGTTCGAACATAACCGCACCTCCGAAGCCGCACCCAAAGGGTCTGTGCACTGCCCGGAAAGATTGTCCGCCAAAGCGGATTCGCGGGCTGTGATCAGGCTCACGGGCTAGTGTGAGGCCAGTTAGGGGCGCGGGGAGCGGGTTTCAACAGGCAAGGCGTAAGCTCGCTGGGCCTTTCGGTTCAGAGGGTTGGCGTCAAACATGCATCGGCTGACGGTTATGGATACCGCTCGCGCATGAACTCGCCGACGGCGGTGTAGGCGCGCGCCAGCGTGGCCTCATCGGGCAAGAAAACGATGCGGAAGTGCTTCGTGCCCGGCTTCTGGCCGAAGCCTGAGCCGTGGACCATCAGCACGTGTTTTTTCAACAGCAATTCCTTCACGAACACGTCGTCGCCATCGGGAATATCCAACTTGGGGAAGGCATAAAACGCGCCGCGCGGCGCAGTGCAACTCACGCGTGGAATCGCATTGCAGGACTTTACTGTCAGGTCGCGGCGGGCGCGAAGTTTCGCGCACACTTCGATGAGGTGGTCTTGTGGACCTTCGAGCGCAGCTTTGATGGCATATTGCTCGGGATGATTGGCGGAGAGGCGCGCGCGTAGTAGGCGATGAATTCCCTCGACGTACGGCCGAACAGCGGAAGGCTCGCCACTCACGATGCCCCAGCCGATGCGCCATCCCGGAGCGAGGTAGTTCTTGGACATTCCGCCGAAGGTGACCACCGGAAGGTCGGGCGCCAGGGCCGCAATGGAGAGATGCTCGTCGCCATCGAGCATCAGCTTGTCGTAAATCTCGTCGGCAAAAATCACTAAGTTGTGACGGCGCGCGAAGTCGGCAATCTGCAACAACATCCTGCGCGAGCAGACCGAGCCGGTGGGGTTGTTGGGATTGATCAGCACCAGGGCGCGAGTGCGCGGAGACACCTTGCGTCCGAGATCGACCAGATCGGGCTGCCAGCCGTCGTCTTCATTCAGAAAGTATGTGTTGAGCGCAATGCCCAGCTTGCACAGCACCGCCGAATACAGCGGATAGTCGGGGCAGGGGGTCAGAATTTCGTCGCCGGGATTCAGCAGCGCGGTCAGGCAAATGTCCACGCCTTCGCTTGCGCCGGAGGTGACGAACACGTCCTGCACGCTGGTGATGCCCTTGCGCGCGGCTTCCGCGCGAATCGCAGTCAGCGCTTCCGGAATGCCGGGGGATGGGGCATAGCCGTTCTTGTTATCCCGCATCGCCTTGCAGGCAGCTTCGACGATATGCGCCGGCGGCTGAAAGTCGAAAATGTTGGGATCGCCCACGTTGAGCGGCAGGACTTTGTGGCCCTGTTTGATGACGCCGTCGGCAAGCACAGCCAGATCGCGGATGGCGTAGCGGACGTTGTCCAGCCGGCTGGCGGCGGTAATTTCGCGGGATGGGGTAGTAAGAGGCATAGAAGATTTTAACCGCAGAAAGCGCGGAGCGTATTTTCTTTGCGACCTTTGCAGCGCTCCTCCTTTGCGGTCCAGACTTTAAGCCTTTAACCGCAAAGGTTGGAAAGAACAGCAGCAAAAGGCCCCTAATCCGCTCGGTCGATCTGCGCTTTCTGCAGCTTATCCGAGTAGTCGACGTAAATCGCCTTCCACTCCGTATAGAAATCGATGGCGCCCATGCCGCCTTCGCGGTGGCCATTGCCCGTAGCCTTCACTCCGCCGAAGGGCAAGTGCACCTCGGCGCCGATCGTAGGCGCATTGATGTACGTAATTCCCGCGTGCAGGTCGCGCATGGCGGCGAAGGCCTTGTTCACATCTTTGGTGTAGAGCGACGACGACAATCCGTACTCAATGCCATTGGCGATCTCGATGGCGTTTTCGAGATTGTCGCAAGCGATGATCGAAACCACCGGGCCGAAGATTTCCTCCTGCGCGATGCGCATCTTGGGATCGACCTCGGTGAACACAGTCGGCTCCATGAACCAGCCATGTTGATAGTCTCCGTGTTCCAGGCGATGGCCGCCGCACTTCAGTTTGGCGCCTTCGGACTTGCCGATTTCGACGTAGTTCAGGTCGGTCTGCAGTTGCTTCTCATTGATTGCCGGGCCCATCTCGACGGTCTCATCCAGGCCATTGCCGACCTTCAGCCGCTGGGCACGCTCCACATAGCGCTCTACGAACTCGGCATAGATGCCCTTCTGCACGATGATACGGCTGGTGGCGGTGCAGCGTTGGCCGGTGGTGCCGAAGCCTCCCCATAGGCCGCCTTCGATGGCGAGGTCGAGGTTGGCGTCGTCGAGCACGATCATGGGGTTCTTGCCGCCTAGTTCGAGCGAGCAATGTTTGAAGCTCTGAGCCGCGGTCGCACCCACGATGCGGCCTACTGCGCTCGAACCGGTCAGGGAAATTGCCTTCACGTCGGGATGCTCTGCGAGCGGCGTGCCCACGCTTGGGCCGAAGCCGGTCACGATGTTGATCACGCCCTTGGGCACGCCCGCATCCGCTAGCACGCGCACCAGGTTGAAGGTGGAAAGCGGCGTATCCTGCGCCGGTTTAATCACGCAGGTATTGCCGCAGACGATCGCCGGCAGCAGCTTCCAGGACGGAATCGCCATGGGGAAGTTCCAGGGCGCGATCATGCCGCAGACTCCGATGGGCTGGCGCACCGCCATAGCGAACTTGTTGGGCAGCTCCGAGGGAGTGGTCGGACCGAACAGGCGGCGGCCTTCGCCGGCGAAGTAATACGCGGTGTCGATGGCTTCCTGCACGTCGCCGCGGGTTTCGTTGAGGACCTTTCCCATTTCGCGGGTCATGTCACGGGAGTATTCTTCTTTGCGCTCGATCAGCATCTCGGCGGCGCGAAAGACGATCTCGGCCCGCCGCGGCGCAGGAACGAGCCGCCACTTGGTGTAGGCGCGTTTGGCGGCGTCGACAGCGGCATCGACGTCCGCGTTCCCGGATTTCTGGAATATGCCGACCACGTCGCGAGTGTCGGCGGGATTGCGGTTTTCGAAAGACTCGCCGGTCGAGGCTTCGACCCACTCGCCGCCGATGAAGTTCTTGTAAACCTTGGTTTTCGTGTTGCTTCCGAGCATCGGCGGGCTGGTTAGGGTGTCGGTTGCCATAGAGCCTCCAGTAGGGCGGGAAACTCCATGCTACAACCGGGAATGGGAGCGGGCAAGGGAGCGGCAAATTGAGGTTCGACCGCAAGAGGCATAAACCACTAAGGGACACGAAGTCTCACGTAGGTTTGGCGGCAAAGGCTTTCCTTAGTGCACCTTCGTGTCCTTCGTGGTTAAGGCCCTGTTCACGGGCTCGGCTACCTCGAACTCGCGATCACATACAACGCTACCTGGTACGGAAGCCGAAGCTGTTGGCCCAATTCGTCCCTAGCGTAATCCCGGTAGTAGATCTCGATTTGCACCTCAGCATGCGAGCCCTTCATCACGTGCTTTAGTCCCTGAGCCGATGGCACGGCTATATTCCTGGATGTCCACGTGGAAGAATCCGATCCCAACGCGCCCTGCACCATCGAAATCAGCGTTTCGTAGCTGGGCCTCAATTCATCTACCGTGGCCGCCTCGTTGAAAGCGCATTCGATGCGGTTATTGCTACCCAAGCGCTCCTCGATGCTGCAGGAAGAGCCGGGAATGGCGAGGTTAGCCTTCCAGATAGTGAAGCGGCCAATGTCGTTCACAGGTTTCTTTACCTGGACAGCCATTGCTCTGACGTCAGCGTCGGTGGCGACCTTTTCTCCCTTGAGGTCTCGAAATCCTGTCTTGGCGGAATCCAGGTAGACGGCCACCGTTGCCTCCGACATTAACCACTGCGCGCCCTTAAATTGCGTTGCCGAGCTTGGCACTTTTTGAAGGAGGTTCAAAGCCGCCCGGCTTTGGCCTGCCCTGAAGAGAATGTTCCCCAGGTTCAGGAAATATCTGGGAGCGTTCACCTGGTCGAGCTGTACAGCCTGCTCGGTTGCGGCGCGAGCTTCCGCGGTCTTTCCCGCTTTGCCGAGGACTATTGCATAATTCCCCAGATAGTTCGGGTCGCTAGGCTTCAGCTTGATCGCTGTTCCGTAGGCGTCGGCGGCCTTTAGAAAAAGCGGCCTCCGGTCTGACTCCGCTTTGGTTCCAGCCAAGTTCGCATAGGCCTCACCCAGATGCGCCCAGACGAGATCACGGGTGGAATCCAATTGGATCGCTTCATTCAGAATCCTGACTGCGGAATCGAAGTTACCGGTTTGCGAAGAGGCCTTCGCCGCGGTCAACTTTTCATTGAGCGCTTTCACCAATTCCCGTTGGTCTGGCCTAGTGTTCTGGCTACTTAGGTCAACACAAAACAAAGACGCGACGATTGCAAGCAACACTGCCAGGTGCCACGGGGTCGCTACCCGAAAATTGCCGAGCCGGTTCATAGGAATCTCCTGCCGTTCCCGCTGGAGTGTACCGCAGATTCATCTTGGCGGGCGCGCGCCGGAGAATTCCGTCCTTCGAGAATCCCTCGGCTCGCAGAACCCTCGAAGTGCCCCTCGCTGAAAGACTTATACCCATCAGTAATAATTTCGATTGGACCTAGCACAGGCCCGAACCCTAGAGTTCTCTCGGGGGAAGCAGCGCGTACGCCACAGGCGTCGATCTCATTTTTTGGACTCAGCTAGCGTGCGCACTCATCCAAGCCCGGTTTCGATTTCCGTAACCATCACATCGCCATGAGCCGTTTGGTTCTTAGATAGTTCTTAATGACCGGCAGTTTACTCATCAGAGTCGGGTGCGGCCCCGCTAAGTACAGTCGTAACCTGGTACAGCCAGACGCCGCTGGCTAGAATGAGGGCACCGAGATGGCGGACATCCTGATATCGAGCGAGGGAACCAAGACCGTGACCCAAACCGCGCAGGCGCGTGATGCCAAATTTGTCCTAACGCTGGAAGAGATCGGCAATCTGGCGGCTGAGGGAGGCAAACCGGCCGAGACCCTCATGAATGTGGTCGCCCTGATCGCCAAGCGATTTAAGACGGATGTGTGCTCCGCCTATTTGTTGGAGCCGGACCGGGCGAACCTGGTGCTGGCCGCGACTCTTGGACTTCGTCCGCGATGTATTGGGACGCTGCGCATGAGCCTGCACGAAGGACTGGCGGGCCTGGTTGCGGAACAACTCCTGCCGGTGGCCGTCGAAGACGCGCAGAGTCATCCTCGCTTCAAGTATTTCAAGGAAGCGGGCGAAGAACACTATCAATCTTTCCTCGGCGTGCCGCTGATTGACCGTGGCGTCCTGCAAGGCGTTTTGGTGGTGCAGACCGTCGAACGCCGGGCGTTTCGCGACGATGAAGTCCACATGATGGTGGAGGCGGCGGCGCAAGTCGCTCCCGTAGTCAGCGAAGCCCGCACGCTGGACCGCTTCATCGCCCCTGCTCAGGAACGGCTCTGGTCGCTGGCTCGCAACCTGTGGTGGAGCTGGGACCATGACGCCAGCAGCTTGTTCCGCGACCTTGACCCCGTCCGCTGGCGCGAACTCGACCACAATCCGGTGGCGTTGCTGACCGAGATGCAGCTGGCTACGCATTGAGCGGCGCGCCCGCGAACTGGTGCTGCACAGCCGCATCAACTACGCCTACCGCCGCCAGCGCGAATATCTGGAGGCCGACCGGACCTGGGGTGCGCGCCACGCCGGCATTCTGCGACCGCGTCCGGTGGCGTACTTCTCCGCCGAATTTGGCTTGCACGTGTCAGTCCCGGAATATTCCGGCGGCCTGGGTGTTCTCGCGGGCGACCACATCAAGAGCGCCTCCGATTTGGGGATTCCGCTGATCGGCGTCGGTCTGTTCTACGGCCAGGGCTATTTCCGGCAGCGCCTCGACATCAATGGCTGGCAGCAGGAAGAGTACTTGACGACCAATGTCAACCACCTGCCCATGGAAGCTGCCATCGGAACGAATGGAGAGCCGGTGACGGTGGAAATCGAAACCCGCAGCGGTCCCATCCGTGCCAAGGTCTGGCGCATGAAGGTGGGTCGCTGCGACCTGCTTCTGCTCGACTCCAATGTGGAAGGCAACGCTCCTGAAGACCGTGAACTGACCTCGCGTTTGTACGGTGGCGACGCCCGCACCCGAATCCGGCAGGAACTGCTGCTGGGCGTAGGCGGCTTCCGCGCTTTGAAAGCGATGGGCGTTACGCCCGGCGTGCTACACCTGAACGAAGGCCATAGCGGTTTTGCGGTGCTGGAAGCGGTTCGCTCACGCATGCAGGAGGAGGGTGTTAGTTTTGATCAGGCTGTGCCGCGCGTTTCCCGGGAAGTGGTTTTTACCACCCACACGCCGGTGCCCGCCGGCCACGACCGCTTCAGCGCCGATCTGATCGAGGAGCATCTGGGGCCGCTGCGCGATGTCCTGGGCCTCTCCCATGACGGACTCATGGCTCTGGGACGGGAAAATCCCTCCAACCATCACGAGGAATTCTGTATGACCGTGCTGGGTCTGAAAATGGCGCGCCGCGCCAATGCGGTTTCCGCTCTGCACGGCGAAGTTTCGCGCGCCATGTGGACGGGCCTCTATCCCGGCAAGTCGGAAGATTCCATCCCGATCGGGCACATTACCAATGGCGTACACGTCCCGTCCTGGCTATCGCCACAGATGTTCCGCCTGTATGACCGCCATCTGGGCACCGGCTGGCACGAGCACAGCGCCGAAGCCAAGATCTGGGAAGGAATTGAAAACGTAGACGACGGCGAGCTTTGGGAGACGCATTTGCACTTGAAGGCGCGCCTGCTCGATTTCGTGCGCAATCGCGCCGTGGCGCAGGCCAAGTATCGCGGCGAATCGCCGGAAGTTCTGCAAAAGCTCGGCCGCGTGCTCAGTCCGGACGCACTGACGATCGGCTTCGCGCGCCGCTTCGCCACCTACAAGCGGGCGGACTTGATTCTCTCCGACATATCGCGGCTGGCTTCCATGGTCAACGATGCCAAGCGGCCAGTGCAGTTCGTGTTCGCCGGAAAGGCGCACCCCCGCGACGAACCCGGAAAGCGCGTGCTGCAACAGATCGCGCAACAGATGCGCAATCCGCAATTCAGCGAAAAATTTGTCTTCGTCGAAGACTACGACATGAACGTTGGGCGCCATTTCGTCCAGGGCGTCGACGTGTGGCTCAACAATCCCCGCCGTCCTCTGGAGGCTTCAGGCACCAGCGGCCAGAAAGTGGTCTTGAACGGAGGCCTGAACCTCTCCGTGCTGGATGGCTGGTGGGCGGAGGCTTACGACGGCTTGAATGGCTTCGCCATCGGCACCGGCAGGACTCACACCAACATGAGCGTTCACGATACGAGGGATGGAGACGACTTGTACCGGGTGCTCAAAGAAGAAGTCATTCCGCTGTACTATCAACGCGATCGCGACGGCTTGCCTCGCGGTTGGATCAAACGTATGAAGCGTACGATCCGCACTCTGGGCTGGCGCTTCAACGCGGATCGCATGGTGATGGATTACGCTCTGAAGTCCTACATACCGGCAGCGGGAGGCACTTCGAGCAATATGCGGAGAACGTCCTGACTCGGCAGCAGCGGAGAACAGGGAACTGAAGTCTGAGATCTGAAATCATGAGGACTTAACGTAGAAATCAGAAAACTTAGGAATCAGTTCCCGGTTCTCAGTCCATAGTTGTCAGATGGTTTTTTATACTCCTGCTGAAACCACCTGCCCTGCATTCACCACTTGTACTTCCCTTTGCGCCAGCTTGCGCCGGTAATGCACATGCCTGAGGCGCGTCATCTCGACCAGAGGCCGCCAGACTGCATGCACCAGATCGCGCTTGATCAGTTGATGCCAGAACCGATTCGAGCGCTTGTAGAGATACGACATCGCCAAGTATAGCGGCACCGCATGCCAATCCTCCGGGCGGCGCCGCCAAATGGAGGTGTGCGAGAACAGCCGTCGATAAATCCACGCATAGCCTTGCTCCAACTCCTCCGCGGTCATGTGCTTGGGCCGGAAAACCGCATGCCCCGTGTCGTAGAGCGTCCAGTCGCGGTGCAGTAAGCGCCCTTGCGCTTCCATCTGCTGGAACAACGGAGTGGCTGGGTAGGGAGTAAGAATGTGAAAGGTGGCGCACTCCAGCCGGTTCTCCTCCACCCATTCAGCGGTTCGCACAAAAGTATCTTTGCGGTCGTGGTCGAATCCCAGGACGAAAGAACCATTCACCTGAATACCGTTGTCGTGCAACATGCGGACGCGGCGCGCGTAATCGGAGGTCTTCGGAGTCTTCTTGTGAGCCTCCGCCAGATTGTCATCGCTGAGCGATTCAAAACCCACAAAGACTCCGGTGCATCCCGCGAGCGCCATATTGCGGATGAGCGCCGGATCGTCCGTGACGTCGATGGAGACCGCAGCGCTCCAAATCTTGTTGAGCGGGCGCAGCGCGGCGCAAAGCGAATGCAAGTAGTCGCGCCGCGAACCGAGGTTATTGTCGACGAATACCGCATAGGGCTGGTTGTCCGCGGCGAACTCCGCAGCGACCTGGCGGGGATGGCGCATGCGATACGGCATTCGCAATCCATCGGTAGCCAGATAGCAAAAGCCGCAACGGTTGTGGCAGCCGCGGGTGGCAATCAGGCTGGTGGTGGTCAGAAAGCTCTGGCGGGGAAGAATGGAGCGCCGCGGCGGAGGATCGTCAGCATAATCGTTCTCATAGGTGGCGAGATAGCGAGACCGCAAACAGCCTGCCTCCACATCGCGCAGGATTTGCGGCCAGAGTTGCACGCCGTCTCCCAGCGCCAGTGCGTCGGCGTGGGGAGCGCACTCCTGGGGGCAGGAGAGAACGTGCAGCCCTCCCATAACGACCTTGGCGCCGCGCACGCGGTACCAGTCGGCGAGTTCGTAAGCCCGCCGGGCAAAAGTCAGGTGCACGGTAATCCCGACGACCTGCGGGAAGGGCTGACACGGCGGGCGCCCGTGCAGCAGGTTCTCATCCCAATACTCGATCCTCCAATGCGTGGGCGTGGTGGCCGCAAAGCTGGTCAAGGCGAGAGTCGGCGTAAGCACGTGCTTGCCGAAGCTGGCGTTTGCGTCCTTGGGATAAAAAGGGTTGATTAGAAGAGCGTAGCAAGCTTCGATGGCCGGGCTCGATTCACTGGCATCGAGCTGGGGTGCGGTTGTCATTTCCTGGGGAATCCAGCGCTTCCTGACTGCGCGTGCGAAAGGTTCTTCGTCTGGGATCATTGAGTAACTTTATAACACAAAGTACTTTCTGTAAACAGTCGCGACAATCTTTCATTTCGGGAAAACTCTGATCAAGTGTCCGACGCAAACCGCAAACCACAGAGGGCACAGAGGAGCACAGAGGAACACCATCCCCCGACCCAAGTTGATTACCCGTTCCCGTGCGTTCAAGCCTGTGATAATGTTGCAATTACACGATATCCTCATCATTTGGCTGGGTGTCTCATTGCCCTTAGTGTCTTCAAACCGCAAGCCGGGAATCCACGTCGCGTGGAAGACAGTCACTTACCGCAGCGTTTTATTGGCGATTCTGGCGGTGGTACTGCTTCTTTCCACGATCCTTTACTTCGCGTTTCCCAGTTTTACGGAGAACCAGCTAAAAGACGCGGGCAACTTTATTGGCGGACTGTTGGGGCAAGTTGCAGGAGCTGCGGGGGCTTCCGGCAAGTCCCGGACGATGAACTCGCAGCAAGCCCATTTCACGGCTCTGGACGGCACCATCCGAGTCAAGAAGCTGAACGCCAACAGCTGGGTCACGGCGGACTACAGCGTGCCGCTGGAGAAAGGCGACGTGGTCCAGACCGGTCCGGAGGGCATGGCCAAGATCGTTTTCAACGACGGCACCAACTACACGGTAAAGCAGGACTCCTTGATCGTGATTGAGGAAAACTCGGCCAACGATCAGCAGCAGACCAATGTGTCGGTGGCGGTCAGCACCGGCACCGTGGACCTGACTACTGCCACCTACGTGCAGGGGTCGAAGTCGCAGGTGATTGTATCCGGGGCAACGGCCTCGCTGGCGCCGGAGAGCTCGGCCATGGTGCGTAACGATCCCAAAGACGACCAGCATGAAATCCTGCTGCGCAAGGGCAGCGGCGAAGTCAGCCGCAACGGTGAACTCGTTCACCTGACCAATTGGGAGAAGGTAAGTTTTCAGGCCGAGTCGCCGCGGATGGCCAAATTGAAGGAAATCGGCCCGCCCACGCCCATTTCCCCGGCGAACATGATGCCCATTTTTACCTCCTCCAGTCCCAAGCCCGTGGAGTTCTCCTGGACCCCAATGGCGAACGCGGTGGGCTATCGGTTGCGCATATCGCGCAATCCTTATTTCTCCTCGACTTTGGTGGACCGCAAGGTCGAAACTGCGGATGTTCTGGTCACCGGCATGGGCGAAGGGGCCTACTACTGGGTGGTGCAGTCGTTTGACGCCAGCGGCAAGGTCTCGGTGGAGAGCGAGAAAAACCGTTTCACCGTTATCCCGAGGGGCAAGGACACGGCGGAAATCAACCTGGAACTGGATCCGTTGGTGCAGCACGGCCACGTGATCGAATTGATCGGCAAGACTGAGGTCGGAGCCCGGGTGATGGTGAATGGCCGGGAAGTCCCGGTAATTGCAGCGGATGGGACGTTCCATTACTTCACTCCGCCGCTGCCCCCGGGGCAGAGCGTGATCACGATCACGGCGCAAAACGCCAGAGGAGGGGTGAATACCATGCAAAAGAAGGTCGTGATCCAGTAGAGGAACGGTTCCAAACTGGTTTCCCGAGGTGCAAGAACTTTCGTTTGAAGCGGAAAGCGGGAATATCTCATAGAATTCCCATAGAATCAAAACATTGGCAGAATTCAAAGCGCGCCCGCGAACTGAGATCGTTGTAACGAAGTGAGAAATCGGCCGAAGTAGCAATAAGGTTCAGAACTAGATCGAGCCAAAAACTCCCCAGGCAGCAAACCGGGCACGTCCCGGCAGACCGAGTCCAAGAGAGCAGAGAGAAGCGTCGCGTATGTCATCCAACGGCTTTCACTCGAGCGCATCACGCTGGCACAACCTGCGGTCGCTGTTCAGCCTCTTTTCCAGCGACCTGGCGATAGATCTCGGAACGGCCAACACGCTGGTGTATGCGCGTGGCAAGGGCATCGTGGTGAACGAGCCCTCCATCGTGGCCATCAACAAAAACACCGGAGAAGTCGAAGCCGTCGGCAAAGAAGCCAAGGAGATGTTGGGCCGTACCCCAGGGAACATCGTCGCCATCAAGCCCATGAAGGATGGCGTGATCGCCGACTTCAAAGTCACCGAGAAGATGCTGAACTACTTCATTCAGAAGGCGCATAACCGCAAGATGCTGGTGCATCCGCGGATCGTGATTGGCGTGCCTTCTGAAATCACGCAAGTGGAAAAGCGCGCGGTTATGGATTCGGCGTATCGCGCCAAGGCCAGCGAAGTTCACCTAGTGGAGCAAGCGATGGTGGCCGCCATCGGCGCGGGCCTGCCCATCACCGAGCCTTCCGGGAATATGGTCGTGGATATCGGCGGCGGCACGACTGACATTGCGGTGATTTCGCTGAGCGGCATCGTCTATTCGCGTTCTGTGCGCATGGCCGGCAACCAGATGGACGAGGCCATCATGAACTACCTCAAACGGAAATATAACCTGCTGATCGGCGAGCGTACCGCGGAACAGATCAAGATCGAAATCGGCTCGGCTTACCCGCTGGACAAGCCGCTGACCATGGAAATCAAAGGCCGCAACCTGATTGAAGGCGTGCCCAAAACCATTACCGTTGATGACAGCGAAGTCCGCGAAGCGCTCAGCGAATGCGTTTCTACCATCATGAACGCGATTCGCGTCGCGCTGGAACGCACGCCCCCCGAGCTTTCCGCCGACATCAGCGACCGCGGCATCGTGCTTACCGGCGGAGGCGCACTGCTCAAGAATCTGGACAAGCGCATCCGTGAGGAAACCGGGCTTCCGGTCTCGATCGCGGACGACCCGTTGTGCAGCGTGGTGCTGGGCACGGGCAAGATGTTGAGTGACTTCAAGCTGCTGCGTAAGATTTCAATCGAGTAACGCAGTCGTTGGTCGTTCGTCGTTGGTCGTTCGCCTGAAATCTTGCTCCCGGGCGCAGCGCTTCCATCGCACGGCAATTCGAGGTTGGCGTTGGTACGGGTTTAGCCAACGACGAACGACCAACGGCCAACGACGGCCTTTGCCATGGAATCCCTAATCACCCGCTACCGCAACGTCAGCATCCTGGTGGCAATCCTGTTTGCCCAGGTGCTGGGGCTGGCGGTCCAGGTGCGCCGATCTCCGGACAGCGAATCCAGCCGGCTCATCCGGATCTGGGCGATCAGCGCAGTCACGCCTCTGGAAAAAGCCATCGTCTGGACGCAAAACGGCACCGGGAATCTTTGGCGCAATTACGTTTATCTGCGCGGAGTGCGGCAGCAAAATCGCGACTTGAAATACGAAATCGAACGCCTGCGGCTGGAACAAGTGCGCTTGAGCGACGACGCCGCGCAGGCCCGCCGCTTGCAGGCGCTGCTGGGTTTTAAGGAGCAGTTTATCTCCAAGACGATTGCCGCACAGGTCATCGGCTCGACCGGCAGCGAACTGTCCCGCGGCGTATTCATCGACAAAGGGGAGAACGACGGCATCAAGCGGGACATGGCCGTCATTACCTCCGATGGCGTGGTGGGGAAGGTGCTCCATGTCTACGACAGCACCTCGCTGGTGTTGTTGATTGACGACCAGAGCAGCGGGGTGGGCGCGCTGCTGGAAAAATCGCGTTTGCAGGGAATCCTGCGTGGAACCCCGGCCGGCGAGGTCGTGATGGAGAAGGTTCTGGCCGATGAGACTGTGGAGCCGGGCGAAAAAATCATTACCAGCGGCGGTGACCAGATCTTCGCCAAGGGCCTACCCGCGGGCACGGTGGTCAGCGTTTCCCGCGGCCCCGAGTCGTTTCTGAATATTCGTGTACGTCCCGCTGCGAACCTGGGGAAGCTGGAAGAAGTCCTGGTGATCACGCAGAAAGAAGAGAAGGTGCCGGTCCTGGACCAGACCGCCCCCGCCCGCGCCGCGGATATCCTGGCGCAGCGGCTGCCTTCGGTGCCGGACAAGCCGGCGGCCAGCGTAACGACGGGATTATCGGAGGAGGAGCCAGGCTCGAGGGGCCCGGCAGCTCCATCCAAGCCTCGTGCGTCAGGGAGCGCTGTGCCAGTGAATGGGTCGCAAGCGAACACGGCGCCCGCAAACGCGAATCCAGTGGTGATTAAGAAGCCGGTCGCCCCGGTGACTAAGCCCCCTGCCAGCGGTGCTCAGCCCTCTGGGAACGGAAATCCGCCTCAGCCGGCTCAGCCCGAGGCTGGAACGCCGCAGCCCCCGGATAAACCTCAATAGCGTGCCCATCACTTATACCTCCGGGGAGCAGGTTGAGGTTTACCGGTTCACGCTTCCGGCGGCACTGCTTATTCCGCTGACCGCGTTAGTTTTGCAGTCTTTTCTTCCGCGCTGGCTGCCGTTTTTTTCGATTTTCGACCTGCCCTTGCTGGTTACGATTTTCTTCGCTGTGGCTCGCCGCAGCCCGGTGGCTGGACTGCTCACCGGGGGCGCTATCGGCCTGCTGCAGGATTCCCTTACCCACCTGCCTATTGGCATCTCCGGTATCTCCAAAACCGTGGTCGGCTATGGCGCGTCCTCGCTGGGTGTGAAGGTGGACGTGGAGAACATGGGCGCACGTTTCCTTGTGACTCTGTTCTTTTTCGCGGTCAACGAAATCGTCTATTTTGTGGTGGCGCGGGGCTTGGTAGGCCTAAACATCGGCTGGACCTGGCCTCACGAGATAGGTTCGGCGTTTGCCAATGCGATTCTGGCTGTGCCGTTGTTCTTTCTGCTGGACCAGTTTAAGAAGAGGACTTGAAAGCCGTCGTTGGTCCTTGGTCGTTGGCTAACCCCACTGCCCACTGACGAAGCGACAGTCTCTAAACTTGGGGTTACCCTGGTGCTGGCATCGCCACGCGGCCTCGGGTTTAGAATAGGTTCATCTCGACCGATCAATTTGAAAGGCTGTCATTCCGAGAGCAATAGCGCTGTACCGCCAGAGCCGCACCTGGGGTAGGGATGCTTCGACTGCGCCGAAGTTCGCTCCGCGAACTCCGGCTCCGCTCAGCATGACAGCGACTTGAAGTGACGTGCGGCAACAGGCCAACAGCCAATTGCTAGGAGCTAAAGCTAAGGCCAACGACCAAGAGCCAACGGCCAACGACTGCTTTTATGTTTGGACGCGACGAAAAAGTATCGGCCATCCGCCTGACCGCGGTGCAGTACATCATCCTGGCGATGCTTTTGATCCTCACCTATGGACTGTGGCGCCTGCAAGTGGCGCAGAGCGACTTTTACGCCAATCTGGCGGAAAAGAACCGCGTCCGCGATGTTCCGATTCTTGCGCCCCGCGGCAAAATCCTCGACCGCGAAGGACGCATCATCGTCGACAACTACCCTTCTTTCACGGCGATGTTGATGCGCGACTCCAGCCGCGACCTGACCGCCGACGCCGACCTGATCGCTGCCGGCCTGCACATGGACTCGAAAGACGTGATGAGCCGCATTCGCAAGTTCGCCTCCATGCCGCAGTACCAGCCGATTTACCTGAAGGACGACATCACGCCGGACGAATTGGCCTTCATCGAGGCTCACCGTAACGAGTTGCCGGAACTCGATACCATCATGACCCACCGCCGCCTGTATCCCCGCAAAGGCTTCATGGCACATCTGATCGGCTATGTGGGCGAGGTCAGCGAGCAGATGTTGAACCAGCCGCAATTTGACCTCTACAACCCAGGCGATGTGGTGGGAAAATCGGGCGTCGAGCTGGAGTACAACCAGATTCTGATGGGGCAGAACGGCTCCAAGCAAGTGGTGGTCAATAGCCACGGCAAGGAAATGGGAGAACTTGACGAGAAGCCCGCCGTGCCCGGCAAGCCGCTCAAGCTGACGATCGATATCGATTTGCAGATTGCCGCCGAAGAGGCCATCGAAGGCAAGAACGGCGCCATCGTCGCGATGGATCCCCACACCGGCGAAATCCTGGCTATGGTCAGCCGGCCGACGTTCGATCCCGCTGATTTCGCCATCCGAATTTCACGCGGCGACTGGAACAAACTGGTGACTGACCCCGATAAGCCGCTGTTAAACCGGGCGATTCAGGCCCAGCTCGCGCCCGGGTCGACGTTCAAGATCATTATGTCGGTTGCGGGCTGGGAAGAAGGAATCGCTCAAACCCTCAAGGTTCATTGCACTGGCGGCGCCGTTTTCTATGGCAGACGGTTCGGATGCTGGGTAAAAAGCGGCCACGGCGAAGTCGATCTGACCAAGGCGATCTACCAGTCCTGCGATGTTTTCTTTTATACCCTGGCGGAAAAACTGGGGATTGATCGCATTGCAAAATATGCGTCCGCTCTGGGATTAGGGCAGAAGACCGGGATTGATTTGCCGGACGAGGTAACCGGCATCATGCCGTCGGAGGAGTGGAAGATTCGCAACTTCAAACAGAAATGGTTTGCCGGCGAGACCATTTCCGTCGGAATTGGCCAGGGGGCAATCGCGATCACGCCGGTGCAACTGTTGCGAGCTATCTCCGCAATTTCCATGGACGGCCGCATGGTCGTACCGCACGTTGTGAACCCCGTAGGGTTGCCGGAGAACTACCTGGAGGTCAATCACTACACGGCCGTAAAGAACGTTCCCATAGACTTGGACGGATGGAACTTGATCACCGATGCCATGGGACGAGTGCTGCTGCCGGAGGGCACAGCGCCTTCGGCGCACATTCCCGGGATCGACATCGCCGGCAAGACCGGATCGGCACAGATTGTTTCGCTGGCGACTCGCGCCAAACACGCCAATAACGAAGACTTTGCTCAGAACGGGTGGTTTGTGGGATTTACGCCGCGGCGCAATCCGGACGTTGTTGTATGCGTGCTGTTCGAAGGCGGCGAACACGGCAGGCTGGCCGCGCGCCTGGCGACTCAGGTGATTAAGGCGTACGTCGACAAGCAGCGCCGCGAGCCGGCGAAAGTAGCGAAGGGCGCTTCCTCTCGCGCCGTGGAGATGGGGGCCCTTTGGACTGGGCCGGAAAATAAACTGCAAAGCGGCCGGTTTGCCGTGAAGATGGCAAAAGATCATGCGCCGCTGGCGACAGCCGCGCCGGGAGTGCAGTGAAGCTGCCGGGCGTCTGGCGGACGGCCGAAGGCGGTCGTCCCCACGCGAGTGGTTTTTGCGCTGTCATTCCGAGCGGAGCGAGGAATCTCTTCCCTCGGCAGTGCACTGTGGTAGGGATGCTTCGACTCCGCAGGAGTTTCGCTAGGCGCGAAACTCCTGCTCCGCTCAGCATGACAGGGATTGGGATTTGATTAACGGCTAAGAGCCAAAGGCCAACGGCCAAAAGCCAACGGCCAAAAGCCAGTGGTCGACAGCGAAAAGCGGACAAACTTAGACCAACGACGATTCTCCATGTCACGCTACATCTCATTTCGCGATTTCGACTGGCTCCTGCTGCTGTTTGTGCTGCTGATTTGCGGCCTGGGAGTGATCGAGATTCGCAGCGCCACTGCCGGGACCAAGTTTGTCGGCGCTCATATCCGCCAGCTCTACTGGATTGCCGGCGGTGTAGCCTGCATGTTCATCGTCAGTCTCTTCAACTACAACATCGTGCTGGACCGCATCCACTGGCTGTACATCGCGTCCATTGCTTCGCTGATGTGCGTGATGATTTTCGGGCAGAAATACCTGGGCGCCCGCCGCTGGGTCAAACTGCCGGGCGGCGGCCACTTCCAGCCTTCCGAGTGGGTGAAGTTGATCCTGATTCTGGCTGTGGCCAAGTATTTCGCCGACCTGAGCGATCGCGAACTCTCCTGGACCGACTTCATGAAGGCCGGGGCTATTGTCATCGTCCCGATGCTGATGGTGCTGCGGCAGCCGGACCTGGGAACGGCTCTGACCTACTTCCCGATTGCCGTCATGGGATTGTTTTTGGGAGGGCTGCGTTTCAAACAGGCCGCCGTGGTCATTGTGGCTGGGGCGATGCTGTTGCCTCTGGCCTGGCATGTGCTTAAGCCCTATCAGCGCGACCGTCTCACCGTTTTTCTCCACCCGGATGCGGACAGCCAGGGCTCCGGGTACCAAGTCAATCAATCCTTGATCGCGGTCGGTTCCGGGGGGATTTGGGGCAGCGATGCGCCTTCCCAGACCAAACTGGCCTTCCTGCCGGTGCCGCAAACGGACTTTATCTTTGCCGCATTTGCTGAAGCTCATGGCTTTGTGGGCGCTCTGGGAGTATTGCTGTTATACTTTATAGTGTTGATGCGTTTGACCCAGAACGCGCAGACGGCGCCCGACCGCGCCGGCACGTTCATTGTGATGGGTGTGGTGGCTGTGCTTAGCTTCCATATCCTGGTCAACGTCGGCATGGTGGTCGGTTTTATGCCGGTCACCGGGATACCCCTGCCACTGATGAGTTACGGCGGGTCTTCCGTCCTGTTTATGTTTCTGGCGCTGGGGATTGTGATGAACGTCCGTATGCGCCGTTTCGTGAACTAATGCAGGCGGAAGAAGCAGGGAGAGTTGCCGCACTTGCCGTTCGCGGCTGAAATCATAGATTTAACGGAAAAATTACGATCGCCCTCACGTAAAGAGGGCACTCACCGGCCGGAAAAGCAACTAGAGGCCGGGCAGGATTGAAGCTAAAGCGCTGCCGGTCGGGTAACGGCCCCCTCGGATAAGACGAGAGAGCGGTCACAAAACCGGCCAAGCGCAATTGCGATCAGTGCGAAAGATTCCCCAGCTTGTGCCACGGATATGGCCTCGGAGAGAACTCCGAAGCCGGCGCCGTCCCCTGCATGGAAGCAACGTCGCAAGGCTCCATCCTGCCTGTCTTTTCCTGCCTTTGGCCCGGTGATCTCCTGTAGCCGCTTGACGGCGCAGGACCGGAGTCCGCATGACCAAAGAACTTTATGTGTCCTCGACCCCCCACGAAACCAAAGTGGGCTTGGTCGAAGACGATCTGCTCGCTGAAATCTACCTCGAACGCGAAAACGAATACACCTTGGCCGGCTCGATTTACAAAGGCCGCGTCACCCGCGTGCTTCCCGGTATGCAGTCCGCCTTCGTGGACATTGGCCTGGAGCGCGACGCCTTCCTTTATGTTTCCGACTTCATGGAAATGGAAGACGCCGACGACGTAGAGGAAGTGCCGGCTGCTCAGGCAGCTGCTGCTCCGAGGTATCAGCCGCAGCCCCGTGTGGAAGCTCAGCCCACTTCCGTAGAAGTTTCCTCAGGAGCGAGCGCGCCCGAGCCGCTCTCTGAGAGTGCCTCCGAGACGGCGCCTCAGATTGCAAACGGTAATGTAGCCTCGAGCGAAGCAGATTCCAGCGATAGCCGGGGCGGATGGCGAGGTGGGCGCCGCCGCCGCCGCGGTGGCCGCCGGGGCGAACGCATGCCGGAATCGAAGTTTGCCCGGCCCGCGTCGGAGGCGCCTCGCGAGGCGCCTCGGGAGATACCAGCGCCACGAACCGAGCGGACCGAACGTAGCGACCGAACCCAACGCAGCGACCGCGGCGAATATGGCCCTCCGCCGGGGTATCAGCCGATTGTTTTGCCGGGCGAGTCGATCTCGAAATACAAGCGCGCGGCTCAGACTCAGCCTGCGGACTTGCAACCCCAAGCCGAAAAACCCTCCTTTACAGCGCAGGCTCTTGAACCTTCGGTTACTCCAGCCGAGGGCGACTTCGCCGGCAATGCGCTCATCTCCACGCACGTTGCTGCCGAAGACGAGTCCGCAATACACCACGAGGTCGAGGAGCGGACTCAGCCCCAGGAATACCTGGCGGCGTCCGCCGCGGCGATGGATTGGGATCGCGATGTGCCCAAGCCCGAGCCGACCCAAGTCGAGTCTATGTCCGCGCCTTCCGCGGCGCCCGCTGCCTTTCGAAGACGCAGGAAGAGGAAGACAGACCGTTGGGACAAGACCGCACCGCACAGTCCAGAGGCGGTACGATGAGCCTGCGGAAGAGCCGTCAGTGCGTGCCGCCGGAACTCTCGAAGAAGAGGAAATCGAAGAGGAGGAAGCTGACCTCGCTTCCTACGTAGAGGAATTGGAAGAAGATGCGGCTTTCGAGGAATTGGAAGAGGAAACCCAGGCCGCCGAGAGCTATCGTCAGCCGGTGGGAGAAATCGCCGCCTCGGAAGAGGCAACGTCCGAAGCCTTAGCACCGGAAGTCAGCCGGTCTTCAGTGCGGCTGAGCCCGCTGCCGCAGAACTCGCCGCGCCGAGCGAAGCCGAAGAAGAAGCCGCCGAAGCCGACGAGGAAGAAGCCGAACTGGAAGAAGCTCAGGCCGAAGCCGAAGCTCTGCTCGACGCCGAAGCGCGGGGCAATGGCACGGTAGACGCCCAGGCCGAAGTTCGCGCTCCCGCCGGAACTGCAGCCTTTACCCAGCGCGCCCAGCGTCCGGCATTCGATCGCCAGCGCGGAGGGCAGCGCGGCCGCCGTGGCGGTGGTGGCCGCCGTTTCCGCAGCCGCGAGAATCAGCAGATCCCGCAGATCAGCGATCTGCTCAAAGAAGGCCAGGAAATCCTGGTGCAGATCGCCAAGGAGCCGATCGGCAAGAAGGGCGCGCGCATCACCAGCCACATCGCGCTGCCGGGCCGCTTCCTGGTGTACATGCCGACGGTGAACCACACCGGCGTCTCGCGCAAGATTTCGTCCGAAGAAGAGCGCCAGCGGCTGAAGCGCATCATCATCAGCGAGCGCGAAAACGGCCACGGCGGATTCATCGTACGCACCGCCGCGCAAGGCGCTTCGGAAGACGAACTCCGCGCCGACATCCGCTTCCTCAAGGGCCTGTGGAATGAGATCAAGACCCGCGCCGACAACGACAAAGCGCCGCTGCTGATCTATCACGATCTCAACGTGGTCGAGCGCGTTCTGCGCGACCAGGTCACCTCCGACTTCTCCGCCATCTGGGTCGATACCGAGCAGGAATACGAGCGCGTCCTGCGCTTCGCCAACCGCTTCCAGCCCGCGCTGGTCAAGCGCGTGAAGCTCTATTCCAAGGAGACTCCGCTCTACGATCAATTTGGCCTGAACGACGAAATCAACAAGGCGCTCAAGTCGAAAGTCTGGCTCAAGAGCGGCGGCTACATCGTGATCAACCAGACCGAGGCGCTGGTCGCGATCGACGTCAACACCGGCAAGTACGTCGGCAAGACGACGCGCCTGGAAGACACCATCGTCAAGACCAACGTCGACGCCATCAAGGAAATCGTCCGCCAGATCCGGCTGCGCGATCTGGGCGGCATCATCATCATCGACTTCATCGACATGGACGAGCGCCGCAACCGCCAGAAAGTCATGCAGGCGCTGGAAGAGGCTCTGCGCGCCGACCGCGCCCCGTCGAAGGTTCTGCAATTCAACGACTTCGGACTGGTCGCCATCACCCGCAAGCGGGTAAAGCAATCGCTCGAACGCACCATCGGCTCGCCCTGCCCCTATTGCGAATCCACCGGCTACGTGAAATCGGTGACCACGGTCTGCAATGACATCTACATCGAGATGCGCAAGATGGCCAAGCACCTCGACCACTCCGATGTCATGCTGCGGGTCAACCCGGAAGTCGCCAAGGCGCTCAAGGGCAATAATGGCCGGGCGTTGGTGGAGATGGAAGAGTTGACCAAGAAGACGGTGATCGTGAAGAGCGATCCAGCGCTGCATCAGGAGCAGTTCGACATCAACTAGCTGTTGGTTTTCTCCGCGTTCTTCGCGGCCGTTCTCTGCGTTCTCCGCGATTGAAGATTTTAGATGTTCAGGAACAAAATCTTAAATCGCTTCCTTCGCGGAGAAACCCCGCAGAGGACGCGGAGGATATGACTCAAGCCGCTAGCCTCGTAGATCCAATCCTGCTGTCCTTTGGCTTCCCCTTGCGTCTAACCTCGGCGAGTGGGCGGAACAATTCCAAAGCATATTCCGTAACTCGGGCATCCCTGAGGAGGACTACATGAAGAGAATCCTGCTGTTGGGTCTGGTCGCGGCCGCCGCTCTGGGCGTGTTTCTAGCGGCCACCACGGATTCCCCCTCCACAACTCCGCAATTCACCAAGGACAACGAACTGATGCGGCCCGATCACTACCGCGAGTGGATTTTCCTCTCCTCCGGTCTTGGCATGACATACAACAGCCCATCCGATCACCAAATGTTTACCAATGTCTTCGTTCCCCAATGGGCCTACGGTGAATTTCTGAAGAGCGGCAAGTGGCCCGACAAGACCATCTTCGTGGTCGAAGAACGCGGCTCTGAAAGCAAAGGCTCCATCCATAAAGGCGGCCACTATCAGAGCGAAGAGTTGATGGGGATCGCGGTGGAAGTGAAGGATCCGAGCCGCTTCCCGGAAAAGTGGGCTTACTTCAACTTTGCCGACAACCAGACCGCCGGCGCGAACCCCAAGGAAGGCTGCTGGCAGTGCCATGAAGATCACGCCGCCGTCGAGCACAGCTTCGTGCAGTTCTATCCCACACTGAAGCCGGTGGCCAAGAAGTTCGGGACTTATAAGGAATCAGCCGACGCCGCGGCGCGTTGATCCGCGCCGCGTTGAGGGAGTATGATCCGCGATTTTCCTGCGGGCAAAAACTTAGGGGACGCTTTTGGCGTCCCCTGGTTTTTCTTTCTGACGAAGATTTAGTGCTTCTTTTTCTTCTTCGCCTTTTTCTTGGTTGCCATGTGATCTATTCTCCCTTTCCATTTTTCATGGAACTACTATGCAACGATCGTTTGTTGCGACTAGTTGAATGTATAGAGTCAATAAAAAGTGATGTCAAGAAAAAAATGACGTGCTTTCGCGCTTATGACTCATACACCAAAGTCACTAACGCAGTCTGAAGGTGAATATTTTTCACCGCGCGACACTGTGATCGTGTTTTTCCGTCAAGAATTCCTGAGCCGCACGGTGCGAGTCATATGCAGCGGCAAACCGGTATCGGCGTATTCGCAGTTGCTCCCCAAAACGATTCCCCTGAATTCCAACTCTTCCGCGGCGGGCTGCAACTATAATTCGAGAGGACGAAAAATCTTCAAGGGAGCACATGAATGGCTGCTTTGGACGAGGTTGTCATCATCTCCGGGTGCCGCACGCCGGTGGGGAAATTCCAGGGAAGTCTTTCCGATTTGAGCGCCACTCAACTCGGCGCCATCGCCGTGCGTGAAGCGGTGCGGCGCGCTCATCTCGATCCCGCGCAGGTAGACGAATGCATTATGGGCAATGTCGTCTCCGCCGGTCTGGGTCAGAATCCGGCGCGGCAGGCTGCGATCTTCGGCGGATTGGCGCCGCAGGTAGGTGCCATGACTGTCAACAAAGTTTGTGGCTCAGGACTGAAAGCGGTCGCGCTCGCGGCGCAAGCCATACAGACGGGAAACAGTCTCATGGTGGTTGCCGGCGGCATGGAGTCGATGACCAACGCGCCTTATCTTCTTCCCCAGGCGCGCAAAGGATACCGTTTGGGCAACGCTCAGATCGTCGACTCTATGGTGCACGACGGCCTCTGGGATATTTACAACAACTATCACATGGGCGTGACCGGCGAGAATGTCGCGGAGAAATATGGCATCACGCGGGAAGAACAAGATCAGTACGCCCTCAATTCCCATCGCAAGGCGATTGCTGCCATCAAAGAATGCCGTTTCAAATCCCAGATCGTTCCGCGTCGAGCTGCTCGCCAAGAAAAAAGGCGAAGCGCCGGTAATGTTTGAGAAAGACGAATCTCCACGCGAGGACACAACCATCGAAATCCTGCGTTCTCTGAAGCCCGCATTCAAAAAGGATGGCACCGTGACCGCAGGCAATGCGCCGGGAGTAAACGACGGCGCCGCTGCGCTGGTGGTTACCAGTGCGAGGCAGGCGAAGGAACTTGGCGCCGAGCCTATGGTGCGCATCGTGGCTCAGGCCACGAGCGGAATCGATCCCGCCTGGGTGATGATGGCGCCGGTTGGGGCGGTTCGCACGATCTGGGAGAAGACCGGCTGGAAAAACGAGGACGTGGAACTCTACGAACTCAACGAGGCATTTTCCGTCCAGGCCCTGGGCGTGATGCGCGAGCTTGGCCTTGATTCAAACAAAGTCAACGTGAACGGCGGCGCAGTTGCTCTTGGACATCCGATTGGGGCCAGCGGCGCCCGCATCCTGGTGACGCTGATCTATGAAATGATCCGCCGGGATCTGCACCGTGGGATTGCCGCTTTGTGCCTGGGTGGGGGCAACGCGGTGGCGATGGCGATTGAACGGTAGACGAATGTCTCGGTAAGGGCGCCACTACCTTAGTTCTTTTAGAGTTTCTCCCCAAAATGGGGGGATGAAATCGGCTAGATTCATAGAGATTCGCAAACACTGCCTTCAGCACTGCCCGGCTCTGTTGCTGACATGGAGTTTTATGGAACCGAACGCTTTCGTCGCCGAAGTTTACCGCCGCATGACCATAAGGATTGCGGCAAGAAATGGAACCACTCCTTCAGTTCCTCCAACACCTGAATGGATCGCCCAGGTCGTGGCAGAATACAAGCCTGTGCTTCCGCAAAATAAGGAAGCGATGATCCTGGATATCGGCTACGGAGACGGCTGGTTCCTAGCCGCTTGCAGAGAATTGGGTTACACGAACATCTGCGGCGCCGAATTCAACATAGATCGCAAGCCTTACCTGGCCGACTGGGGGGTAAAGCTTTATCGCATCGAGAAGAGTATTGGCGACCTTCTCGGCCGCCA
The DNA here is from genome assembly GCA_963735545.1 of uncultured Acidobacteriaceae bacterium. GTDB lineage: Bacteria > Acidobacteriota > Terriglobia > Terriglobales > Acidobacteriaceae > PALSA-270. Next base: position 139,991 of record CAVTLU010000017.1, on the reverse strand, counting down.
CCCTGAAGAATTCGACTTCATCCACATGTCCCACGTGATTGAGCACATTCCCAAGTATTCACTGCTGTGGATGGTGGATGCGCTTTACCAGGCGCTTAGAAAGGATGGAACGCTCTTCCTGCGGACGCCGAATATGGAGGGTCCGACTCCCAATTCAACATACTATGTCACGTTGGCTCATGAGTACGGGTTTGTCGGTTCCAATCTAATCTCGCTCCTCGATATCTGCGGTTTTGACGATATCCAATTTCTCAAGCCTCGCGTGCCCAACACCATGAAGCAGAAAGCAGGGGTATTGGTGCGCTGGCCTTTCCTCAAGGCTAGCGCCGCGAAGCATCGCCTGTTTGGCGTGAACCGAGGCGGCCAGTTTCAGACCGAGTTGGTTGTGACCGCAAGGCGTCGGGGTTTCCCGCCCTTCTTTGACGACAAGTATCGCTGAATCAGACGCCATGTCCACGGATTGCCGCAACTAGGCTCCGGTGACATGGTCGCTCCCAGGACCGACAAATGGCGCCGGCAGTGTCACGACGAACATAGCGCCTCCGTCAAGGGGCCGAAGCAGCCGCTGCGCTGGTCGTTAGCGGCGCGAAGCGCCAAAGGAACTCGGAACCTATGGCTCGCAGGTGGCTCAGGCCACCAGCGGAATGGATCCCGCATGGATTGCCGCTCGGTGCCTGGGGGGAAACGCCGTGCCGTGGGCAGTGGAACGATAAACCTCAGAAAAGCTCAGCCACGGCTGTGCCGTTGCGTCCAAAACAATTCCAGGTCACTCATCACTTCTCCCGGAACCGACACGGGTGAAAGCAGGAAATCGCAGGCGAAATCCCGCCTGAAATCAAACTGAGAGACTCGCACGTAACAGTCTGGCGCGGCAATCCAATACGCGGTGTATCCCAGCCGTTCCACAAATTCCTTGGTCCTCAGGTTCTTGTGTTCTCGCGGTGCCAGGATTTCGCAAATAATGAAGGGGCGGTCGCGGGCGATAGTGTCCTGCATGCCTTGCAGCACACTGGCCTCAAAATCCTCGACATCCATCTTGACGACATCGATCTTCATCGGGTTGGTCTGCTGGAAGTCATCGAATCGCATCGTCTCCACTTCAAACGATGGTGAGTGCTTGCGGCTCTGCCAGCCGTCAGAAACCAGCGTGCCGGTGGACTCGCGGTCGGTACCCAGATTCGGGGGCAAGAAGAATGTTGCTCTGCCGGTTCGGTCCGACAACGCAATTCGATACGCGGTCACACGATCTCCAACCCCATTAAGCTGAATGTTCCTGAGCAGGCCATCGTAAATGTCCGGGACCGGTTCGAATGACACAACTGTGAGCGCTGGATTCCAGAGCGCGCCCAGCATCGAGTAGTAGCCGTAGTTCGCACCCACATCGACGAAGGTGGTGGATCGCTCGAAGAAAAAACGCAGCGCCTTGGAGGTCGCGGGCTCAAAGGCCTCCAGGTTGTTCCAGAACAGCGCGGAACTAATGTCGATGCCTGCATTCCGCGCGAATCGCAGAGTGCGACCGTTCGGCAATTCAATGGCGGCCCCGTTCTTCCGGATCTTTGCGGAGAGTTCAGCGCTAAGACGACGGCAGACCCGGTATAGCGGTTTTGCCACGGTGGCCAAAGCGTTGCTGATGTAATAGTTCTCTCGCGCCCGCCGCAGAAATCGACCGTGAAGCATAGGGCATCAGTTTCGCACATCGCGGTGCACGGCGGGCCCCAAACATCAACGGCTGTAATTGCGCAGGAAGGGCTACGGAGTCTCGTGACTAGGCCCCGGTAGACATGGACGCTCCGGCAGCACCAACTTCGGATGTGGCGCTGGCTATGGGCAGCGTCACGGTGAACACAGCGCCTCCGCCGGGAGCCGAGGCAGCTTCCACGTTTCCGCCATGCTCCCGCAGAATGGCGCGGCAGACGCTCAAGCCCAGGCCGGTGCCGCGCCCGGGCCGCCGCGTGGTGTAGAACGGATCGAAGATATTCGGCAGGATCTCCGGCGCGATGCCGGGTCCGTCGTCGAGTAGGCTCGCGGTCACCGAGGTGGCGTCACTTCCCAGCCGGACTCGCAGAGTACCGCGGTCGCGAACTTCGCGGATTGCCTGCTCCGCATTCAGGATCAGATTCAAGAATACCTGCATCAACTGGTGTGGGTCCCCGTTGACCCAGGGCAGAGCCTCCTCCGGCAGGAAATCCACCGTGATGTTGTTCTTCCGCAGCGAATAGGCGTGTAGAGCCAGGGTCCGCTGCATCATCTCGCTGAGGTTGATGCGGCTTCTGCCGGCAGCGGGAGGCCGGGAGAAATACATCAGGTTCTGCACAATGTCGGCCGCGCGCCGGCCCTGCTGCTGTAGTGTGCCCAGTTGTTTGCGGATAGGCTCGGTGGAGGGGTCTTCCTGCAACAGTTCGGTAAGCCCCAGGATGCTGGTCAGGGGATTGTTAAGCTCGTGAGCAAAGCCGCCGATCATCTGTCCCATCGCCGCCAGCCGCTCGCTCTGAATGATCTGCTGTTCCAGCTTCTTCTCCACGGTGACGTCGCGCACCGACACAATGACCCCGCTCACCCGGCCTTCGGCGTCGAACAGAGGGCTGGCTGCGGCGCGCATGGTGCGCCAGCTTCCATCGCGATGGCGCGCGCCATACTCGCAGGTGCCGAATCTCCTGCGGCCTGAATTCACGTCACGGTAGAGTGTGACGAATTCCGCCGAATGGTCCGGCATTTCCTCGACCTTCTTACCCAACAGATCTTCCGGCTTACAGCCCAGCAGGTCGCGGATGCGCGAACTCACAAAGCTGTAGCGTTCGTTCAAGTCGATCACCAGGATCAGGTCGGGGAAACTCTCGAGCAGATAGCGCTGGAACTCCTCCTGGCGGCGCAGCGCATTCTCCATTTCGCGCTGTTCGGTGACATCCACCAGAGTGCCGTGGTAGCGCACGATCTTGCCGGCCGCGTCCCACACCGCGCCGGAGGTTTCCAGAAGCGCGACCGGGGAGCCGTCCTTGCGCCGGAGCGTAATCTCGCGGGCGCGTACTCCGCCTCGATCATCCGAACTTCTTCCCAGCACCGGGCCCTGGCTGGCGTCCGAGTTCAAAGCGGCAGAATCAACCGAAAGCAGCGCTTCCTTGCTGCTGTAGCCGAGCATCTTAACCAGAGCGGCGTTGGCATCGAGCAGCTTGCCCTCCGGAGTGCAGATGTACACCCCTTCCTGCAGAGTCTCAAACAGCTCGGTAAAGCGCTTTTCCTTCTCGCGTTCTTCGGTGACGTCCCGGGCGAGGGCGCTCACCCCCACCACCTCGTCGCCCTTCACGATCGCGTTCAACGCACAGTCGAAGTGGCGAACCCGCGGGCTCTTCTTAAATCGGACCTGCACTACCCCCGTCCATCGGCGTTTTTCGAGGAACCGTCCGAACCCGGACTCGACCACCGAGCGCGCCGGTTCGTCCAGAAATTCGTCGACCTTGTGGCCCACGATCTTGCTGTAGTCGATTCCCAACAGATCGACTGCGCGTCGGTTCACGGTGCGCAGCGTGCCATCCAGCGAGCAGGCGAACGCAACGTCGTCGAAGGAGTCGATCAGCTCCTTGAAACTGCGCTGGGAGCGCATGATGACCTGGCCGAGCTGATCGAGTTGCTCCTCGCTCGGGGCCACGGCGCGCTCTTTCAGGTTTTGGACCAGGTCTTTAAGTTCGGAGACTTGCTTCCTTCGCCCATAGCTGAAGGCCGAGAAGGCGACCGCCACGCAAAGCACGGAACTGGGCAGTATCACTCCCAGGTGATAGGGCAGAGACTGCAGGCGGTCCCAGGCAACCGCAGCCAACGCCGTAGCCAACAGCACCACAAACATCAGCGCCAAACGCCAAAGTTTCGCTTCTTCTTTTTCCAGGCGACCGTCGGTGCGGGCCTCCGGGGCGATTTGTTTCTCTTTATCGGTGTCGCTCATAGCGGTCGCTGATCTCGCCGCCGTCGCTACAGGGTTGGCGGGTCCTGAGTGTAGGCTTACCTGAATCGTAGATCACAGGAACGGCCTGTACAACGAAAACTCTGTTGGGCAATTAGGTTCACAGAGGTTACGAAAGACACAAGTCCATATGTCACACCGCTGCGTGACAGCCATCACCGGTCGGGAAGAGGAGGCGGGGCTAACGTAAAGGCGCCCAGTCCCTCGATTCGACGCATAAGTCGTGGCAGGCTGCTGAAGAGACCGATTGTTGGCGGGAAGGGGCCTTGAAAGGGCGCGGCTTTGAGCCGCGCTGCTAATCGAACTAAATGACCTACGGCACGGCCCGAGGCCGTGCCCCTTCAAGGCTTCTACGCCAAAGAGGTTTTCTTCCGGAACCTGCCAGGAACGTGCTCTGAGCCTCTCCCATGCTCTACAAGACCCTAAGCGCCGCCGTCTACGGCATCGATGCCAACATCATCGAGGTCGAGGTGGACATCTCCGGTATTAAGACCAGCGAGGACCATTTCCATACCGTCGGCCTGCCCGACGCGGCCGTGCGCGAGAGTCGCGATAGGGTGAAAGCCGCGCTGAAAAACTGCGGCTACGACATCCCGCCGACCCATATCACTATCAACCTTGCCCCAGCCGACATCCGCAAGGAAGGCTCCGGTTTCGACCTGCCCATGGCCCTGGCCATTGTGGGAGCTTATGGCGGGCTAACGCGAAAAGAGGTGCCGGATTGCCTCTTTGTCGGCGAACTATCGCTCGATGGCGGCCTCCGCGGGGTGCGAGGCGCTCTTCCCATTGCCATCGAAGCCCGCGGCCGCAAGATTTCCCGCCTGGTCGTCCCCGAACTGAACGCCCGCGAGGCGGCCATGGTCGGCGGAGTCGACGTCTATCCCCTGCGCTCGCTGATCGACGTGATTCACTTCGTGAACACGCGGCAACGGAGTGTCGCCGGTAAAGGTGGACGGCGACACCCTGCTAATCGAGTCGCAGAACTACCTCGTGGACTTCAAAGACGTACGCGGCCAGCAAACCGCCAAGCGCGCTCTGGAAGTCTCCTGCGCCGGCGGCCATAACATTCTGATGATCGGCCCTCCCGGCTCAGGCAAGACCATGCTGGCCAAGCGCATGCCGACCATCCTGCCTCCGTTCACCTTTGAAGAAGCGCTGGAGACCACGAAGATTCACAGCGTCGCGGGCGTGCTCGACCCCGGCGCCGGCCTGGTGGGCGTGCGCCCCTTCCGCGCTCCGCATCATACGATTTCTGATGCCGGCTTGATCGGCGGCGGCGCTGTCCCTCGTCCCGGCGAAGTTTCCCTGGCCCACAACGGCGTGCTCTTCCTCGACGAGCTTCCCGAGTTTCCGCGCAATGTGCTGGAAGTCATGCGCCAGCCGCTGGAAGATGGCACCGTCTGCATCGCCCGCGCCTCCATGTCGCTGACCTTCCCCGCGCGCTTTATGCTGGCGGCGGCGATGAATCCCTGCCCCTGCGGCTACTTCAACGACCGCACCCGCGAATGCCATTGCACCTCGCCCATCATTCAGCGCTACATGTCGAAGATTTCGGGCCCGCTGCTCGACCGCATCGATATCCACATCGACGTCCCCGCCGTGAACTATAAGGAGATGCGCTCGGGCAGCGAGCCGGAGAGTTCCGCCACCATCCGCGAACGAGTTCTCCGCGCGAGGGAACTCCAGCTCAAAAGATTCGCTTCCAGCCAGCGCCAGAAACTCTTCTGCAATGCGCAGATGTCGCCGCGCCAGATTCGCAGCTTCTGTGAACTCTCCGCCGACTGCGAACGCCTGCTGGAACGCGCCATGGTCCAGCAAGGATTAACCGCACGCGCCCACGACCGCATTCTGAAAGTAGCGCGAACCATAGCCGATCTGGAAGCCAGCGCCTGCCCTGGAGCCGAAGCACATTGCAGAAGCGATCCAATACCGCACCCTGGACCGCACATTCTGGGCGTAGGGGTGTGCAGGGACGGGGTACCGGCCCGCGTAGGGATGGGTCTCTGACCCGTCCAGGCCGAGCAAAGCTCGGCAGGCTTTCCTGTGCGGCGGATCGGATCTTATTTCAACCCCTCCACCAGATACAGATCAGACAGTAGCCGGCGATAACCATACGCGTAGGCCTTGCCGTCGGGCGCGGGAAGAACCGGCCCAACGTACTCCACACCGCCGGGGTCTGGTGGCATGAGCTGCTTCCACAGGGTTCGGTGGCCGCTGCCCAGTTCCAGACGATAAACCTTGGCAGGCATCTCGCCTCCCCGGTAGACGAACAACGATCCTCCGTCGGCGCTGAAGGCAACCGGCATTTCATCCGGCAGAAGTCCCGGAATCGCTTTCGGCTGGCCGGGTGGAATTGGGTAGAGGTACGCCTTTTTGTCCGGGCCCACGCCAGCCGCCACCCGACCGTCTGGCGACAATGCAAATGAGAGGGCGTTGGTTCCTTCCGGACTGATGGCCTCGACCTTGTTGGTGTTGATGTCCTGCACATAAAGCCGCGCCCCGTGGCCGGATTCGGTTCCGGAATAAAGGATCCTGTCTCCGCTCGTGAACCAGCAAGCGGAACTGCGACTGATCGCGTGCCCGTCCAGCGTTTTGGGCTCACCGGGTCCGGTGGGAAGCAGGAAAAGATCAGATTCATTGTTGGCCTTGCTGGAAAGCGCCCACTTGCCATCTGGAGACAACGCCAACGCCTGGCCATCTCCCAAGCGCACGGCCGGCGAACCGTCGGTCTTGCGAACATACACTGCGTAGCTGGGTCCGCCCGCCTCGCCCTCTTCGCGGAACAAAAGGGTCTTGCCGTCAGCAGAAAGGGTCACCGGATACGACCAGTCCAGCCAGGTGAAGTCTCGCTCCGAGGAATCCTCGGCAGTATGAACAATGAGTCCGCGCCTCCAATTGTCCCGGGCGAGGAGAATACGTCCATCGGGGAATGTATCCTGCAGCGTGAGGTCGGCGGGGACCCGCACCACCAGCCGCCTTTTCTTCGACAAGCTGACGGCATAGAGAGAGCGATCGATCCCCAACTCAGTCGCGGTAAACCAAACTTCGTCTCCATTCGGCGACCATGCCAGTCCCATAGCGCCGCCTTCGTAAGGGTCGGCCAAAACCGTTTTCTTGCCGTTAAGATCTACCACCGATACTCCGGCGATCGTGTCGCCTTGGATCGGATGATCCAGGAAAGCGATCATGTCGCCGTGGCGGGAGATGCGAGGATGACTGATCCATCCTCCCGTCTCGTAGAGAACCTTTCCCGGCGGATACTCCAGCCGGTTTCGACCGGCGACATCGCGCACCACGGCGAGCTGTGTGCCGTCCGGAGACCAGTCCGCCCACTGCACGTTCTCCAGAATTTCCCGAGGAGCGCCGCCCACCAGCGGCATTCGCGCCAGCGTTCCGCTGTAGGTCTGCGACTTGGTCTGCTGGCTGCCAAGCAACAGCGCCATGTCGCCGGTAGAAGAGATAGCCAGAATCTCAGCGCCCGGAACTCCGACGGGGCGAGCCTCAGGCGTTCCCAGCCGCGTGGTGAAGACTTCAACGGGCCTGCCCTCCCAGGCCGCGCTGTAGACCACGGTTTGTCCGTCAGGAGCGAATCTCGCGAGTCGAATCGTGCCCCGCCGGTAGGTCAGTAGATGGTATTCGGGAGCGGTCGTCGATGCCCCGCGAATCAAGAAGAACGCCATTACCACGATCCCCAGCAGCCCGGCCGCGGCCAGCGATAGCATCAGGCGGTAACGGCCGACAGGAACCATGCCCGCAGCGGGACCGGTGTGAGCAGCAACCGGCGCAGTCTTCTCTTTCTCGGTTTCCGGTTCCGATCCGCGGGTGGGAATGCGGGATGAATCCAATTCGCGCTTGAGGCGCTTCACATCGCCGCGCATCTCGGCGGCGGTTTGATAGCGCAACTCAACATCTTTTTCCAGCGCCTTGCTGATGATGCGCTCCGGCTCCGCCGGCAAGTCGGGATTCAGTCGGATGGGCGAAGTGGGTGCGCGGTTGAGAATCGCTTCGGTGATGACGCCGGGCGTCTCCCCACGAAAGGGCAACTTGCCCGTAGCCATTTCGTAAAGCACCACGCCGAAGGAAAACAAATCCGTGCGACTGTCGAGATCTTTGCCTCGCACCTGTTCCGGCGACATGTAGGCCACGGTTCCAAGCGCCGTGCCGGGGCTGGTAAGGTTGATAGCAGCATCGGCCATGGTCTGGGAATCGGCGCTGACGGATTCGCCCGCGCTGATTTTTGCTAATCCGAAGTCCAGAATCTTGGCATGGCCGCGTTTGGAAACGAAAATGTTCGCCGGCTTGATGTCGCGATGAACAATCCCTTTGGCGTGCGCTGCATCCAGGGCATCGGTGACCTCGATGGCCACCGCCAGCCAGCGTTCCATGTCGAGCGGCCCGCGCTCGATCACATGCTTGAGCGTGGTCCCTTCGAGGTACTCCATGGAGATGAAAGATTGGCCATCGTGCTTCCCAATCTCGTAAATCGTGCAAATGTTGGGATGATTCAGGGCAGAGGCGGCGCGGGCTTCGCGCCGGAAGCGCTCCAGCGCCTGAGAGTCGGGAACGACTTCCTGAGGCAGAAACTTAAGGGCAACGAAACGGCCCAGTTCGGTGTCCTCGGCTTTGTACACCACACCCATCCCGCCGCCACCTAACTGTTCGAGGATGCGGTAGTGCGAGACGGTCTGCCCGATCATTAGACGAGCAATGTTAGGCGCGAAGCGGGAGCAAGTCAACGGAAGAGGCAGACAGAGCAATTGAAACTTGTGTGGGGACGGGCGCCTTCGCCCGTCCAGGCCGGGCGATAAGCGAGGCAGGCCTTCCTGTCGGGCGGAAAGGACTCTTCCCTCGGGTCGCGGGTGTCATAGCGATACACTAACGCTCCTCCGCAAAACCAACTCATCGTCTCACCAATTTTCCAAGTTCACGGAAAAGTGAGAAAATTGGCTCCGCCAATCTGGTGATGGCTGTGGGAAATGCCAACTCAGACGCTCAATTCCACTTTCCAAAAAGTGTCGCGAGGCCGGTACATCGCGACGCACGCGCTGAGAACACGGATTGCGCGGATGCACAAGCATTCGGCGGGCGATTGCGCGGAACACCTGGGTACCTGCTACCACTGGATTGCAGGCGAGTGCTAGGTTTGGTCGAACTTAGGGGGCGGCAATGAAGTCTTGCAACTGTTCGAAGCTGTTTGTGTTGTGCGCTACCGCAGTTTTATTGGCTGGGTCCTCGACTCTCTTGGCCCAGCTTTCCGACCTCCCGGTCAAGGCTGGCCTTTGGGAGGCGCATGTAAGCACGAAGGCCGGAGCGTCAAGTCTAGACAGCGGCGCGGTCCACTATTGTTTCTCCGCTGGGACGACGCTGGCCGACTATCTCACCGCGACGAACAGGGCGGTCGCGAGTACAGAATGCAAGGTCAGCAACAAAGTCCAGACTGCCCATCAGATCTCCTATGACACTGTTTGTAATGGCCAGAGCATGGGTTCCAAGGGCCACATTGATTTCCAGTTGCCCGATGTGGAGCACTTCAGCGGGACCAGCCACACCACAGTAACGGGTACAACCCAAGGTAGGGCGGTAAACATGGCAATCGATAAAGCGTTCACCGCGAAGTTCGTGGCGTCGGATTGCGGTAACGTAAAGCCACTGGTCGTACCCTCTTCACCAGTAAAGTAACGTATGCCGTGACCGATGGAAATCCTCGCCCAGTCTCTCCAAAAACGGAGAGACTGGGGCACCGTTTTGTTTCTCGGGGCGTTCTCATCCGACCGGAATCTTCAGCAGCCTCGCCACCACTCCGGCGAAGAAGTCAGTCCAGGCGTGGGAGATCATTCCGGGGCGAACCGTCTTACGCCAGTAGGCCAGACTGCCAAGCATGACGCCGTCGACGCAAATTTGCGCCGCTCCCCACACACCTTTGTAGGCGTGAGAACCACCGAAGGCGATTGCAGAAAGCAGAACTCCAGCCGGAGCATTCCCGGTGAAGGCGATGAATTGCCGCTGCAGATAGCCGCGGTAAACCGCTTCTTCGCAAATCCCAGCGCTAATTGAAAGCGCCGTCCACAGCGCCATTTCGAAGGCGCCGTGCGGAAGTAAGAAGCCCACCGAAGGGTCGTGAGCCTTTCCGTGTATGCCGGAGCCAACCAGCGAGAGGACGAGTGTGGATGCTATCCAGAACGCAGCCGCGATGCCAATATCCCGGAGCAATTGCCCAATCGAACGCCAGCGATCACCCAGGATGGTGAGCAGAGACGAGCCATTCAGCCACACGCCCAGCGCCACCACTGCGAACAAGAGCCATTCGGTAAGCAAAGTGCGTGCATATAGATGAATGCGGTCAGGAGCCACGGCAGAGCGCAGCTGATTCGCGGAAGTCATCCCACGGTATGCAAGAACGGCTTGGGCCGCGAGCACGATGATCGTGTGCAGCGGGCTGGCGATGCGCGAGGGGGAGCTGGGCTGCACCTGTATGTTGTTCATCTGGTTTTGCGGGGGTAGATATACTTCAGCGCTTCCCAGAAAACCACGTAGCCCGGACGCCTCGTCCGGGCGCGAGCTTTAGCTCGCTGGCGGACGAAGGCGTCCGCCGCTACGTGTTTGACGGCGGCACCGCTGGTTCGTTTCACGGAAATACAGAGTCTGCCCGGGGACAAAAGACGTAGCTGAGCTACGTCTCTACATGAGCAGCGAGTGTGCTTATCTTCCCTGGAAGTGAACCACGAAATCCGCGCCCCGAGTGGCCGGCTTGTCATTGCACATCATAGGCTCGAAAGTCCAGGTCGAGACCAGGCTCAGCGCTTCGGCATTGAGGTCGGGGCGAGGGGAGCTTTGCACCTGCAGCGCCTCGGTCATGCCATTCTCGCGAATCATTCCGTGCACGATGATGTCGACAATGTCCGTGCCTGAAGTGCCGGGCTGGGGTTGCGGCGTGGAGATTGCCACCGGCCGCCGCCAGGTTCTGCATTGAAACAGCGTAGCCCAATGCGGGGTGGGCGGCGTGAAGAAGTTGGGATCGACCGGGCCTTGCGAGACCGTTAATTGCTGTTCGATTTCCATACGCAGCGCGCCGCGGACCATGCGGCGAATGTGCGCGGGCTCCCATAGATTGCTGAAGGCGAAGTAATCTGAGTTTTCAATCAGCTCGTCGCCGACCTGCCAGCGCAACAGCACCCCTCGTTCCGAATCCATGCAGAGCTGGTTAGCCTGGAGCGTGCTCCCGAAATGCGTGTCGAACTGGATGCACTTGGCAGGACGCCCGAGCACGCTGGAGTCTTCGATGGAGCGGATCACGTCTTCCTTGTCGAAGCGGCCCAGGTGCACCGGAATTTGCTCGCGCACTTCGCGCAACTCGGGAGGCTCGTGCCAGCCAACCGTGGAGGACATGCGATTCCCAGAGCGGACCGAAACCGCATGGTAGTCGCCGAAGGTTTCTTCTTCCCGATATCCCGCCGCGCCGACCGCGACGTGCGAAAACGTTCCCTCTTTGCTGGAGCCGTCGAGGTTGTAGACGCGAAAGCTGACGAGGTGTTCGTAGTTGAGTACGCCGCCGGGCAGGCTGACGGCATTGGCGCGCTCCATCAGATGTACTGCCTGTTCGCGCAGCTTCACATCTTCGGCGTGGGAGAGGAGTCCGCAGAGGGGGACGATAAGAAGGAGCCGCCAGTAGCCATAAGAGCGAAACATCCATCACCGCCAAGGCAAGATGCGAAGAATCATACTCTTCGAGGAAGGAGTTGGTCACGCGCGCGGCTAGCGAGCATGGTGACAAAGACAAAGACTAAAGATTAAAGATAAAGATAAGGAGTTTTTCAGACGAAGGCCTTGCCCTGTGGAAAGTGTTCCGCGCGGAACATCCCAAGATTCGGAAGCGATTGATTTGGAGGGGGTTAGCGTGTAGCGCTGAGCTGGCTCATGGAGGGGCGATAGCCTCGAAAGTGGTCTTGACACGGCTGGCGGCTTCGGGCTTTGGGCGGACGAGGCCTGCACGTCTAGGTTCGCCGACGCTACGCTGATTCCGGCTGTTTTATCTCTGGATACTGGGACATAATTTTTCTTGACGACTCCGCGATTTCCCGCTAAATTAGCGAGTTCCAGGGACATTCCAGAAGTCAAGGCTGCCCAGGACGAACCTCCGCAGGCAATCGGGCCTAATCCTTGAACTGAAGAAACTTTTGGCTCTTGCGGAGCATCTATTAGGGATAGTTGGAGCTTTCCCGTACAACCCATCTGATTTGAGCTACTTAGGCACTCTGGCCGGGCTTCGCTCTGTCGTGTGAGATGGGAAATCGAGCCAGTTCCGTCTAGTTAGGAGAGGATTTATGAAGCGCTCTGATCGTGTGTTCGAAGCTTTACATACGCTGCGGAACCGTTATATGCTTTGTCAGCTTGCCTCCAAGGCGACCCGTAAGTTTCACAAACCAAACACCAGAATCCAGGAAACCATGAACGAAGTCCTGGAGCGGATTGCAGGTTCGGAACGGCAAGCGATTCTATCTGAGCCGGAAAACGTTAACGAGGCGCAACGGCGGGCTGCTTAACACCAGCCCCGCCGCCTGCCCCGCGTAGTTAAGTCTTTCCTTATCAGTGACCCCCCTAAAATCTCCTCGCAGGTGACCAATGACCATCGCTGAACTCAAAGAGAAAAATATTACGGAGCTGACCAAGATCGCCCGATCTTTGGAGCTCCCAGGCGCTAGCGGTATGCGCAAGCAAGACCTGATTTTCAAGATTCTGCAAGCACAGAGTGAAAAAGAAGGACACATCTTCGCCGAGGGCGTACTCGAAATTCTGCCCGACGGCTACGGCTTTTTGCGCTCGCCTGACTACAACTATCTCCCCGGCCCGGACGATATTTACGTTTCGCCCTCGCAAATCCGCAAGTTCGATCTCAAGACCGGCGACACCATCAGCGGCCAGGTGCGGCCCCCGCACGAGGGCGAGAAATATTTCGCGCTGGTGAAGATCGAGGCGGTGAACTTCGAGTCGCCGGAAGAGGCGCGCAACAAGATTCTGTTCGACAACTTGACCCCGCTGTATCCGCAAGAGCGTTTGAAGCTGGAGACTGCTCGCGAAAACGTCAGCGCCCGGGTTATGGACTTGCTCACGCCGCTCGGCAAGGGACAGCGCGGCCTGATCGTTTCTCCGCCACGCGCCGGCAAGACCATGCTGCTGCAGAATGTGGCGAACTCGATTACTACGAACCATCCGGAAGTGGTGTTGATGGTGTTGCTGATCGATGAGCGCCCGGAAGAAGTTACGGATATGCAGCGGTCGGTGAAGGGCGAAGTCATTTCTTCAACCTTTGATGAGCCGGCAGCGCGGCACGTGCAAGTGGCGGAAATGGTGATCGAAAAGGCCAAGCGTCTGGTCGAGCACAAGCGCGATGTCGTGATCCTGCTCGACTCGATTACGCGTCTGGCACGCGCTTACAACACAATTGTTCCGCCCAGCGGCAAGGTGCTCTCCGGCGGCGTGGATTCGAATGCGCTGCAACGGCCCAAGCGGTTCTTCGGTTCCGCACGCAATATTGAAGAAGGCGGCTCGCTCACCATCATCGCTACGGCACTGATCGACACCGGTTCGCGCATGGATGATGTGATCTTTGAAGAATTCAAAGGCACGGGCAATTCGGAAATCATCCTCGAGCGCAAATTGGTGGATAAGCGGACATTCCCGGCGATCGATATTCAGCGCTCTGGAACGCGTAAGGAAGAGCTGTTGATTCCGAAGGAAGATCTAACCCGCATCTGGGTATTGCGCAAGGTGCTGAATCCGCTATCGCCGGTGGAAGCGATGGAGTTGCTCATCGACAAGCTGAGCAAGACGAAATCGAATGGCGAGTTCTTGGCTAATATGAGTTCGTTGTAGCGCCGGCGCGGGGCGCGGGCAAGTACCTTAGGGGCTAAAGCCCAATCTCGGTGAGATTCTTGACGCAACGCTGAAGCGCTGCTCCACCCCAAAGCGTTCGCTCCCCAAAGCGTTCCGTGAATCGAAGAACCTCAGAAGGACAGCCTTGGCGGCTGTCCCTCGTTTGGCAGTTGTTTATCCGATCGCTCGCGCGCAGGAGTGCCCGCTCTACATTTGGAGTTGCCACGCTACCTTCCTAGAACGTGAAGCGGGCGGCCAGTTGCAGAATCCTTTCCGTGTGCAATGTGTTTAGACCCCGGCCCAAATCAGTTGTGGTAATTTGGCCGAAAGTGCCGCTGCCGATGTTGGTATCCGGATTCGCGAACTCCACGTGGTTGAAGACGTTGAAGGCTTCCACCCTGAATTCGAAATTCAGACGTTCCGTGATCGCCGTTGTCTTGGCTAGAGCCAAGTCGAGGTTGGTGCGGCCGGGGCCTCGGAAGAAATCTCTCGGCAGGCCGTATCCCGAAGTCGGCACGGTAAAGGCCACGGGATCAAAATAGTAGTTGCCGGAGACTCCATTCAGCACCGTTGGCTTGCTCGGGTTCACTCGGGGAATGCTGCTGAATCCAGAAGCAAACACGGCGTTCACCAGGCCGCCATCGCCTGCTCCCGATGGTCCGGGAAGAGAAGGATCAAGGGAATATCCGGCGTTGATGCTCAGCGGGAAGCCAGTCCGCCAGCTAAGAATCGGATACAGGCTCCAGCCCCTTACCAGGCGCTTCGGTCCGGAAGCCCACGCCCGGTCGAAGGGCAAATCCCATCCGCCGCTCAGCGTAAGGCGATGCGTGATATCGAAATCGGACGAGCTACGCAATAGCCCAGCGTTGTAGGACGGAACCTGGTAATCGCGGTTGCGGAATCCAGAAGCGTTGTCGATGCTGTGTGCGTAAGTGTAAGCGAGCGTGAAGTACGTGGTGCCTAGAAATCGGTTCTCTCCCGGCTGCTTGGTCAAGGACGCTTCCAGGCTGTTGTAATTCGCGAAGCTGATATTTCTGAACTCGAGCGCGCTGGAAATTGGACAGGCGGCGGTGCCTCCGGCATTGGCGCACAAGTTCGTGAGGTCGGAGTTCTGCGTGAGGTTCAGGACGCGATCCTGAGTTCCCAGGACGAAAGGATTGACATCCTGGAGCGAGGTGAGCCCTTTCGAACTGCTGCCGACGTAGCTGACTTCCGCGGTCAGACGGTTCGCGAGTTCATGCTGCAGACTCAGGTTGTACTGATAGGTATAAGGCGTGTGCAGATGCGGATCGACGAAATAGATTCCGCCGCCGCCGAAGGGAAGGGAGTTCCCGTTCACAAAAGCCGTGCTCGCCGTGGGTACAGTGGACGGGAACGGATTGCCCGGCAGGCCAGCCGAAGTCCAGGGCTGGCTGTAGTAGGGCGCCGCGGAAGTGTAGCCGGGGCCCGGGCTGCAGGTGCCGTCGGGCTGCACGATTTGCTGGCATCCGTACCCGACGAAAGGCTCGCTGTAGAACGGCGGGGCGCCGTTGAATTGCAGGTTGTCCTCACCTTTCAAGACGTCATAGAAAAGCCCAATACCTCCACGGATGCTGGTTTTGCCGTTGCCCGAGGGGTCCCATGCGAATCCCAGCCGCGGGGCAAAATTGTCTTTGTCGGGAAAGTTCACGCCACGGGGAGCGCCAGAGTCGCCGGGGAAAACCAAGCCCAGCGGGGCATTGGGGAACCGGGTCGATTGGTCACCGGGAATAATAAAGAAGTTTCTTCCCTGGGTATCAAGTTTGGGAGTGTTGTATTCATAGCGAATGCCGAGGGTCAGAGTCAGATTTGGCCGGGCTCGCCACTCGTCCTGGAAGAATCCGTAGGTCGACTTGCTGCGAATGTTGTTTCGCGCATTTGGGCCTTCAAAGAGATTGTTGGGAATTCCGACCAGAAAATCAGCCAGACTGTTGCCGGTGCCGATTCCGCCCTGATTGTAGGGTCCGATGAATGTGAAACTGCTGTCGCCGAAGAAATTGTAGAGCGTGTTGTTCTGGTAGGCGGAGAAACCGCCGCCAAACTTCCAGGTATTGTGTCCTTTCACCCAGGTGAGCGCATCGGTGAAAGCATAGGTGTTGCCGCTCTCGTAGGACGGACCCGCCTGGTTCGCGCCGAACCCCAAGCCATTGTCGAAGGTCATGAGCGGAGGGCCGGTGGGAGAATCCGAAATGATGCCAAAGCCCAGGTCACTCGCGGAGGGAAGCGTGGTAGACGGCTTATTGCCGATGGCGTAGCGGCGTTGCGCTGTGACCCGGAATTCATTCAGCAACGTCGCCGAAAAGGTGCGCGTATAGGCGACATTGGCGAAATAACTATTGATCTGGTTGGTGCTGGGGAAGCCGCCTACCGTGGCGCCATAAAGATTCGAAATCCCATAAGGCTGGATCTGAGGATTGCGGAATCCGCCGATGGTGGCGGAAAGCTTATCTTTTTGGTCGAGGTTGAAATCGAGCTTGCCGGTCAGCTCGTTGTTGTTGTTCTTGCTTGCCGATGCTGAAGAAATCACTCCACTCGGCGAGGTGGGAATAAGGCCGGTGGCAATATACTTCGCGGCTGCGGGATCAATCTTCGTGGGATCGATAATGCCCTGCGCCGCCAGGCCGGCATTCGGCTGGAAGTAAGGATTGGCCAGGAGAAATGCCGCTACATCCGGGTCGGGACCGCCGCCAGCGGACTGCGAGAAATTACCGGCTAGTTCGGTTCGGAGTGAAGGTCGTGATCTGCGACTCGACCTGCGTTTGGCTCTGCCGCTGGCCCTGGTACGCGACGAAGAAGAAAGCACGATCTCTGCCGCTGAACAGATGAGGAATGGAAATCGGGCCGCCTAGTGTGCCGCCAAATTGATGGCGCTTCAGATCGTTTCGAGGCAGCCCGGTCTGAATGTTGAAATAAGAGTTGGCATCGAAGTCGGTATTGCGCACGAACTCGAATCCGCTGCCATGCAATTGGTTCGACCCGGACTTGGTGACCACACTGATGACGCCGGCGCCGTTGCGTCCGTACTCCGCGGTGTAGTTGCTGGTCAGGATGCGGAACTCGGCTACGGTGTCCGGGTTCGGGTTGTACACCACTTCATTGCCCAGCAAATCATTGTTGCTGCCGCCGTCGAGCAGGTAGGTAACGGAATCCGCGCGCCCGCCGCCGACGCTGAAACCGCTGACACCGCCGATGCCCTGGCCGTTGTTGTCGTCCGGATTATCTTCCGTGACCCCAGGCTGCAGCAGCGCGAGATTCAGAACGTTGCGTCCGTTCAGCGGCAGGTTGACGATAGGACGCGCGGTCACGGATTGACCCAGCGTCGGATTCACTGTCTCCACGTCGCTCGCCACACCGGAAACTTCCACGGTTTGATTCAGGGCTCCGATCGCCAAGCGCAGATTCATACGCGCCTGCTGGTTAATCTGCAGCGTGATGCGATCCGTCCTTAACTTGGCGAAGCCTGAGTGTTCGGCTGAGATCACATAGGTTCCAATCGGCAGATTCAAGACCTGGTAGTTGCCCTCTGCATCGGTTTCAGCTTTGCTGGCGACGTCAGTCGCGACGTTGACCACGGTTACCTCCGCCTCGGACAGGGCCGCGCCCTGCGGGTCAGTCACCTGGCCGAGAATGGACGCGGTTGCCGACTGCGCCCATGCCGAACCGCAGAACAGTGAAATACAAATCAAAGCAGAGAGAGCGATCTTGAGGTTGCGCATTTAGAATCTCCTTGCATCGCGAAAAAGTCACGGCTAACTTGTCAGCGCTAGACAGGGCAATTGTTGGTGTTGCGTCTGTTATCCCGTCGCTGGTTCGCCGTTTCGCTGGATCGACAAAAATAATTCAGTCGATGTTTATTGGAGCAATCCAAAACCCACATCGCGATGCACTGCACCCATGGACGATTTCCGCGCGGCGCGGTTAGCCGAATCCGCAGAATTGAAGCTGCGGCTTCCATTTCCGGGAGATTGCAGCTTGCGCGGGGGCGCCGGAAGGCAGACAAGACTCTGTAACATGAAATGTTATTGATTAGAACAGCGACCGCTCTTATCGCCTTTGGCCGCACTCCGAAAAATGCTAATGTGTCAGCAGGAGGACGGGATGAAACACCTGATCGCGGTTCTTGCCATTTGTGTCGCCCTAATGTTCACAGCTTCTGCGCTTGCTCAAGAGCATGGCCATGAAGTGGGCAATGGGCACATTCCTGCACACGGTCCGGCCCCGGCGAAAGGGGAGTACCGCGAAATGCCGCGAACGCAGAAAGGGTTCAGCGACAAGAACGGGCATCCCGATGCGCCCCACGTTCATCCCGATGACAAGTGGATCGGGCACACGGGCCGCAACGATCCTCATTACCGCGTCGACCATCCCTTTGAGCATGGACGCTTCAGCGGTGGCTTTGGTCCGGGGCATGTTTTCCGGCTCGAAGGCGGCGGCAAGGATCGCTTCTGGTTTGGTGGGTTCTACTTCAGCGTCTCTCCGTACGACTATACGTATTGCAACGGATGGCGTTGGGATGCCGATCAGATCGTGATCTACGAAGACCCCGATCACGACGGCTGGTACCTCGCCTACAACGTGAGGCTGGGCACGTACGTTCACGTGAGCTACCTGGGAAGTTGAATTCGGTGGAGCGACGGGCGTCCTCGCCCGTCAGACCACGGTGCTCGCGTGACACCAAGTCCGCCTCGCCAGGATTGCAAGGATGTAGTTTGTGATTCGATTCACTGATCAGAACACGGGTTCGTGCTCTGACCTGCGGGGCACCCGTCGCTCCATTTCCTCTTGTTATTGCCCTTGATCCATAACGTACACGCGGCCCGGTCCCGCGGCTTGAATCTTGTTCTTGTGGAAGCTGTCTTTGATGCGCCATCGTAATTCGCGGCTCACTCTGTACTGCTTGTTGGGACGCGTCTTCACCAGCATCAGGTATTCCACCTCACCATTGCCCACGCGCTCGATGCCCGGAACTTGAATCTCGGCAACCAGATCATCGGCAAACTCGGGATCGTGGCGTACATCCTCGCCGATCTGCTGCAGTAGTGAGATCACCCGCTCGCTGGGCTCGCTGTAAGCGGTGGTGACACGCAGAGTGAGTTGCGACCAGTCGCGGGTCAAGTTGGAGACGATCTTGATTTCGCTGTTCGGCACGGTGTGCAGTGCGCCGTCGTCATCGCGCAGCACGGTGCGACGCAGGCTCATGTCCTCGACTACGCCCTTCACCCCGGCGATGCGGACGATATCCCCCAGGTCGTACTGGTTTTCCATCAGAATGTAGAAACCGTTGATGAAATCATGCACCAGCGACTGCGCGCCAAAGCCGATGGCCAGACCGGCGATACCGGCGCTGGCCAGCAGCGGACCGAGGTTGAGTCCGAAAAGGGGCAGGATGGTGAGCGCGGCCAGGAAGACGATGACGAACACGCCCACGCTGGTGATCACGTTGGCCAGGGTCCGGACCTTCTGCGTACGCAGGCTGGCGGGAAGCTTGCGACTCTGCAGCGTGGTGATTTTTGTGATCCCGCGCAGCAGCCGGATCAGCACGAACGACCCGAGCAATACCAGGAGTATCTTAGGTGCGTCATGGCGGACGAAAGCCTCGGTGTCTGTCCGCCACTCGGGCAACAAAGACCGCACGCCCACAACTTGTGACATCAGCGATTGCAGAAAAATATGATTCATGCTTCCGGCGCGATTATAACAAGCGTACCTGAGTCCAGGACTCGCGCGCGGACGCTATAATCAGACTGTATTCTTCCGCTCTCGAGGTCACCGTGCGTATCAAGGCATCTTGGATGGTCTGGTCTCTATTCTTTCTATCTGCCCCGCTGGCAGTGGCCGGGAACCCCTTGTCGTTGGCGCCGGCCAACGCCTTCTTCGACGCGCCGCAGTTTGCGCCAGCCGATCAGTCGAATCCCGTTCCTCCCGGTCAACGGCCCTCCACGGAGGATCAGGAGCGTGTGCGAATCGAGAAAGACATGGCCAAGAAGGCCAATCAAGAGCGGCAAGCACATTTGAAGCGCGACACTGATCAGCTAGTGAAGCTGGCGAATGAACTCAAGGTGTACGTCGACAAATCCAATGAGAATATTCTTTCACTCGATGTGATCAAAAAAGCCGACGAGATCGAAAAGCTGGCGCACAGCGTGAAAGAAAAGATGAAGACCAGCTACTAGGCTATGGCCGTTCGATTCCCGGGTCCTGCTGAAACGCCGCCGGCATTTCAAATCGATGACATTGAGCACGAAAAACACGAAGTCTCGCGAAGGCTTTGATGGCAAAGTCGTGTTTTCGCATCCTTCGTAGTTAACGCTCAGTTCCCGGCAACTAACCCACTACCTAAGCTGTCTCGCATTGCCGCCGCATTTCCCGTGCTATATAATCTTGCAACACAGTATCAACAAGTAGGGTTCTCTTATGCCACTGCCTCAAACCGAAGCTCCTGGACGCCTGCAAGCCGAACTCATGTCACGCGGCTTGCGCATGACCCATCAGCGCCGCACGATTCTCAGTGTGGTCGAGACCGCTAAACAACACCTCGATGCCAGCCAGCTTCTACGCAAGGCGCGCAAGCTCGATCCGCGGATCGATCGCGTGACCGTTTACCGGACGATCGCCCTGCTCAAGCGGCACGGATTGATCGACGAACTCGATCTCATGCATATGCAGGGCGAGAAACACTACTATGAGCGCCGTCCACAGCGGGATCACATTCACATGGCCTGCCTGCGCTGCGGCAAGATTATGGAATTCGAGAGCGACCTCTTCGACCGACTCAAGGGCCAAATCCAGCGCGACTGCCAGTTCCACATTGTGGTCACGCGGCTGGAGGTTGGCGGCTACTGCAACCAGTGCCGCGCCACGCCCTCCGCCTGAACCGCCCGTCCCTGTTGCATTTCGTTGCATCAATTGTGATACGAAAAATGTTCTGCGTGTCTTGACCGAATGGCGGTCGCGCCTCTACTATACGTATTCCTAATTGCAACTCCGTTGCAAGTAGGTGCGCCGTAATAATGCAACGCAGTTGCAACAAGGAAAGAGACTAGACCTGAATGATTCGGATCCTTGCAGTCTTGATGTTTGTGTCAGCTATTGCAACCGCGAACGCGGGGGCTCAGGAGCGGCCCTACTTCGTGACCTACTCCCACGAGATGGAAGAACCGGGAAACCTCGATATCGAGCTGTTCAATGCCGATGGCAAGCCCCAGGTCGGCAACCGGTTCATCGGCTCGAATATCGAGTTCGAATATGGCGCAACGGCGTGGTGGACGACCGAGTTCTACCTGGATGGCCAGGTCACCCAGCACGACAGCACTATTTTCACCGGATACCGCTGGGAAAACCGGTTTCGTCCGCTGCTGCGCGAACACTGGATCAACCCGGTGATTTACATCGAATTCGAGAACGTTAGCGCCGACAAGGCTCTGCGCGAAGTGGTGGGACATGACGGGAAGGACGATTTCATAGAGGCCAACGCGGATGCGCGGCGGGACAAGGAGCGCGAGATTGAACTCAAGTTGATTCTGGGGAGCAATTGTCGGGGATGGAATATTAGCGAGAACATCATTGCGGAAAAGAATCTCGAGGATGAGCCCTGGGAGTTCGGATATGCGCTGGGAGCAAGCCGCCCGCTGGGCCTCGCGGCCAGCGCGCACAACTGCACGTTCTGTGCGGAGAAGTTTCAGGCAGGCGTCGAAATGTACGGCGGGCTCGGAGATCGCTACAGCTTTGGCACCAGGCTCACGTCGCATTACATCGGGCCAACCATCAATTGGGCGGCGCCCAACGGGATGACTTTCTCATTTTCTTCCCAGTTCGGCTTGAACGACTACAGTATCCCGCGCCTTTACCGTTTCGGGGTTTCCTACGAAATCGACCAATTCCTCAGCCGCTTTCATAGAGGATCGCGATGACCCGCAGGTATCTAATCCTTTTCTCACTGCCGTTCCTGTTGACGCTTGTAGTGTTGGCTGCGGCCGACGGATCCTGGTTGAAGAGAGTTCCGGCGCGCGATCATGAAAAGATCAATCCTTTTCGTGATCAGCCGGAAGCGATTGCCGCGGGACGAAGAATTTTTCTCGACCGTTGTTCCCACTGCCACGGCGAAAATGCCGAGGGCACAAAAAAGCGTCCGCCGCTCAAAAGTCCGCGCGTGCAACAGCAAGCTACCGAAGGCGATCTGCACTGGCTGCTGGTAAACGGAAACATGGGGAAGGGAATGCCTTCCTGGGCCAAACTGCCGGACCAGCAGGTTTGGCAGGTCATCAGCTATTTGAGGTCGCTGCCGCAATGAACTCGAGGGCAGCTGCTTTTGATCCGGGAAGGGAATCTTCTGGAGTGTGAACTGTTAAAGATAGTCTTCAGTTCTTGGCTCCCGGTTCTCAGAGAACGGGAGTCTGCGTGGTCGTGCTGGCATCGTCAGGGCTCTCGGTTCTGATACCCTTAGAAAACTGCTCCCATCATCCTAGCGAGGTGCCCCGTGGCAGGAGGTTGCCGCTTGCTCTGGATTCTAGCTTGCTTAGTTCTGACCGCGGCGGTGTGGGCGGAGAATGCCTCATCTTCGGCTACCAGCACGCCCTCTGGGCCGCCAAAAACCAAGTCACAACCTGTGATCGACGACTTACACGGCCACAAAATCATCGACAACTATCGCTGGTTGGAGGACGGCAGCAGCCCCGAAACGCAGGAATACGTGCGCCAGCAATGGGCGTACACGCGCAGCGTGCTTGATCCGCTGCCGGGCCGCGACCGGATTCGGGAGCGCCTGCTGCGGCTAGCCTCGATTGGAACCATCGGTACGCCCCAGGTGGGCGGCAATTTCTATTTCTATACACGCCGCGAAGGCACGCAGAATCAGCCTGTCTTGCTGGTGCGCGAGGGTATCCACGGCAAGGACCGCCCGCTGGTGGATGTGAACCAGATGGCCACGGACGGTACCGTGGCGCTCGACTGGTGGTATCCCTCTGACGATGGCAAGTACGTGGCGTACGGCACTTCGGCCGGCGGATCGGAAGTGAGCACACTGCGCATCGTGGAGAGCGCCAGCGGCAAATTGCTTACCGACTCGATCGAACGTACGCGCGGCGCCAGCCTCGCGTGGAAGAAAGACAATTCCGGTTTTTACTACACGCGCAATCCTCAGAAGGGCGAAGTGCCTGCCGGGAGAAGAGGTCTATC
This sequence comes from uncultured Acidobacteriaceae bacterium, assembly GCA_963735545.1. Taxonomy (GTDB): domain Bacteria; phylum Acidobacteriota; class Terriglobia; order Terriglobales; family Acidobacteriaceae; genus PALSA-270. The sequence goes on along the minus strand of CAVTLU010000017.1, from coordinate 116,977 downwards.
ACCGCAAGGTCTTCTATCACCGGTTGGGAGACGATCCGGCGAAGGATGCACTAATCTTCGGCGAGGGGCGCAACGCGCAAGACTTTCCCGAGGTGCAGCTTGCCGACGATGACGACCGCTGGCTGCTGATCACGGAATTCGAAGGCTGGGCCAAGACAGAAATGTATCTGCTGGACCTGAAGGCAGGTGCCCCGCCGGTGGAAGTCACCAGCGGAAGAGAATTTCTCTACAGCGGCGAAGTTTTCCAGGGCAAGCTTTATATCACTACGAATGAGGACGCATCGCGCTACCGGGTTTTCGTGGTGGAGGCGGCCAATCCCAAGCGGGAAAACTGGAAGGAAATCATTCCTCAGAGTGACGCCGTCCTGCAGAACCTCACGCTCTTAGGCGGCAAACTGTTCGCGCAGTACGAGAAGAATGCCAGCTCGCAACTCAAGCTGTTCGCACTCGACGGCAAGGATCTGGGCGATGTTGCGCTGCCCGCGATTGGCACGGCGGCTGGAGTGGGTGGGAGGTGGGATCGCAACCAGGCTTTCTTCGGCTTCCAATCATTCACCGTTCCGCCCTCGGTTTACGAACTAGACGTCGCTTCTGGAAAGACTTCTCTGTGGGACAAGGTGAATGCGCCGGTCGATCCTGATGCGTACGAGGTCAAACAGCTCTGGTACGCGTCCAAGGACGGCACCAAGGTTCCGATGTTTGTCTTCCACAAGAAGGGGCTCGAGCTGAACGGCAAGAATCCGACCCTGCTGACCGGGTACGGCGGGTTCAATATCAGTCAAAACCCGAACTTCGTCCCGGGACGATTTCTTTGGCTGGAACACGGCGGGGTATTCGTTGTGGCCAACTTGCGCGGCGGCTCTGAGTTTGGCGAGGACTGGCATCGCGCCGGCATGCTGGAGAAGAAGCAGAATGTTTTTGATGATTTCATCGCCGCCGCCGAATTTCTAATCGCGCAGAAATACACGGACAAAGATCACCTGGCGATTCAAGGCGGATCGAACGGAGGTTTGCTGATGGGGGCGGCATTCACCCAGCGGCCCGATTTATTTCGCGCGGTGGTGTGCCAGGTCCCGCTGCTCGATATGCTGCGCTATCAAAGTTTCCAGATCGCAAAACTATGGATTCCCGAGTACGGTTCGGCGGACGATCCCAAACAGTTCGAGTGGCTTTACGCTTACTCGCCCTATCACCACGTGAAGGCGGGAGTGGAATATCCGGCGATCATGTTCATGACGGCTGATACTGACACCCGCGTCGACCCCATGCACGCCAAGAAAATGGCAGCGTTGATGCAAGCCGAAGCGCTCAACGGACAAAGCCGCGAACGGCCGATTTTACTGCGCATCGAAGCCAAGGCGGGCCATGGAGCAGGGAAGCCGTTAGCCAAGCAGATCGAAGAAGGCACCGACATTTACTCATTTTTGTTCTGGCAGCTTGGAGTGAAGCCGTAGGTCAGGCATGATTCGTGACGCTATGACTGACTCGCCCGAACAACTGCATCAAGCCTTTCAGGACGCCTTCAATCGCCACGACTTGGAATCGCTGATCGCGTTATACGAGCCCGGCGCCGTTCTGGCCAGCCGAGGCGGAACGGTGCAGGGAACCGACGCCATTCGAGAGTGGTATCGTGGCGTTCTCGCCAAGCAGCCGACGATTGAACTGCGGACGCTAAGCGTGAACGTTAACGGAGAGCTTGCCATGCTGCACGGGAGATGGAGCGTGCACGAGCCCGGGCCGGGTGGCGGCCAGATCCGCAGAGAGGGCCGAAACACGGAGACCGCTCGCCGCCAGCCGGATGGGCGCTGGCTCTTCGTGATCGACAATCCCTCGGTACCCCAGGAATGAGTCGCATTCACGGTAACCCGGTACAATAACGTTTGTTTATTGACCGCCTTCTACGCGCGTGTTATAAAAGCAGGTTTCGTGAAGTCTTGCTCAGGTAGTTTTTCCTCCAGCCCGGGGCAAAGCTTCGAGAACATCCGACGCGGCCAAGCTCAGCACTCCTGTTAAAGTTTTGCAGTGGAAGCGTGTTCGGAACACCGGCAATGCGCTCCCGGCGCTCGAAGAGCGTCCGGTCGGTGCTGCCCGCCGGAGCAAAGCTTAAAACAGTAGATATTCATCAAATCGCTCTTCATATCGGAGGTTCCATATGCGCATCTGGTTCGCAGGAATTGCGTCCCAAGGATGCCGGTTCGGCAGGATGTTGGCGGCCGCGTTTGCAGTGTTGACCCTCGGCGCCTCGACGGCTCTGGCCCAGTCCGCTTCGGAAGCGGGCGAGGCCAATCTCAAACTCCCTGATCTTTCGCAAGTCACCTTTCTTGGCACCGACGGCCACCGGCTGCTCATGTGGGGCCTGCTGTTTTGTTTTTTCGGACTCGGCTTCGGGCTGGCGATTTACATGCGCCTGAAAAATCTGCCGGTGCACCGTGCCATGCGCGAGATTTCGGAACTGATCTACGAAACCTGCAAGACTTACCTGGTCACGCAGGGCAAGTTCCTGCTCTTATTGTGGCTATTTATTGCGGTGGTGATCGTACTGTACTTTGGCGTGCTGGCTCCGGTACCCGGTAAGCCGATCGCGGTCACGCTGCCCATCATTCTGCTCTTCAGCCTGATTGGCATTGCGGGAAGTTACGGGGTCGCGTGGTTCGGCATCCGCGTGAACACCTTTGCGAACTCGCGGACGGCCTTCGCCAGCTTGGCCGGAAAACCTTATCCCATCTACCAGATTCCTCTCGAAGCCGGCATGAGCATCGGCATGATGCTGATCAGCGTCGAGCTGCTGATGATGCTTTTCATTCTGCTGTTTATTCCCAGCGACTACGCCGGGCCTTGCTTCATAGGATTCGCCATCGGCGAGTCTCTTGGGGCGGCCGCGCTGCGCATCGCTGGCGGCATCTTCACCAAGATTGCCGATATCGGCTCAGATCTGATGAAGATCGTCTTCAAGATCAAGGAAGATGACGCGCGCAACCCCGGCGTCATTGCCGATTGCACCGGTGACAATGCCGGCGACTCAGTCGGGCCATCCGCCGACGGATTCGAAACCTACGGCGTCACCGGCGTCGCGCTCATCACTTTTATTCTGCTGGGCGTGAAGAATCCGACAGTGCAGGTGCAATTGCTGGTCTGGATTTTTGTCATCCGCATCGTGATGCTGGTAGCGAGCGCGGTGGCTTACTTCCTGAACGCAGCCATTGCTAAGGCGCGGTTTGGCAAAGCGGACGAGATGAACTTCGAAGCGCCGCTGACCTCGCTAGTCTGGATCACTTCCATCGTTTCCATCGTGCTGACGTACATTGTTTCTTCGATCATCATCCCAGAACTGGGCAGCGATTCCACGCAATGGTGGAAGCTGGCAACCATCGTTTCTTGCGGCACGCTGGCGGGTGCTCTGATTCCGGAACTGGTGAAGGTTTTCTCTTCCACCGAGTCGCGGCATGTGAGGGAAGTCGTCACCTCGGCTGAGGAAGGCGGAGCTTCGCTTGGCATTCTGTCCGGTTTCGTGGCGGGGAATTTTTCTGCCTACTATCTGGGACTGGCAATGGTATCTCTCATGTCGATTGGCTACTACGTCAGCACCCTCGTCAATGAAGCCGGCAACGGTTTGGGATCGGTGATGCTGGCGGCCCCAGTTTTTGCCTTCGGCCTGGTGGCTTTTGGATTCCTTGGCATGGGTCCGGTGACCATCGCGGTGGATTCCTATGGTCCGGTTACCGACAACGCGCAGTCAGTGTATGAGTTGTCGTTGATCGAGCAAGTCCCGGGGATCGAAGGCGAACTCAAGAAGGATTACAACATCACCGTGAACTTCGAACGCGCCAAGCATCTTTTGGAGGCCAACGACGGCGCCGGGAACACGTTCAAAGCGACGGCCAAACCGGTGCTGATCGGCACAGCTGTGGTCGGCGCTACCACCATGATTTTTTCCATCATCATGGCCCTGACCAGTGGACTAACGGAAAACGTCAGCAAGCTTTCTCTGCTGCACGCACCCTTCGTGCTCGGGCTGATCACCGGCGGCGCCATGATTTACTGGTTCACCGGCGCCTCCACCCAGGCCGTTACCACCGGAGCGTATCGCGCGGTAGAGTTCATCAAAGCCAACATCAAGCTGGAGGGCGTGGAAAAGGCCTCGGTTGCGGACAGCAAGAAAGTGGTTGAGATCTGCACGAAGTACGCGCAAAAGGGAATGTTGAACATCTTTCTCGCGGTGTTCTTCGCCACGCTGGCGTTTGCCTTCGTCGAGCCGTTCTTCTTTATCGGCTATCTGATTTCGATTGCCACCTTCGGTCTCTACCAGGCAATTTTCATGGCCAACGCCGGCGCCGCCTGGGACAACGCCAAGAAAATTGTGGAAGTCGAACTGAAGCAGAAGGGCACGCCCCTGCACGATGCCACCGTAATCGGCGACACGGTGGGCGATCCCTTCAAGGACACTTCTTCCGTCGCCCTGAACCCGGTGATCAAGTTCACCACGCTGTTCGGATTGCTGGCGGTGGAACTGGCGGTGAAACTAACCTCAGAAACCAGCGGCAATTTCAGCCACGGGCTGGCCCTGGCGTTCTTCCTTGTGTCTTACGTGTTCGTATACCGTTCGTTCTACGGGATGCGGATCGGTGGGCAAGCGAAAGCAGCCTGAGGAGACCTGCAGCAGGAAGCGGAGCGGCGCGCACGCGCAGTTCCCACGATTCTGAGCCGATGATATTATGTAACTGGAACTTGTTCTTCTTCCACGACACTCCTCAGTAGCTCAATGGCAGAGCATCCGGCTGTTAACCGGAGGGTTGTAGGTTCGAGTCCTACCTGAGGAGCCATTCTTTCAATCACTTGCAAGGACAGCCTCCTCAAATTGGGACACGTTGGGACACGTTGTGTTCCCAGTTTCAGCAGAAATCCGCTCCCGAACCGCGAGGATGGCTCGAGTTCGTGAGTTGAGCGCTGCCGCAACACTGGCCGGTATTTCTTGCATGTAGATGTTGCCAGTGGTCTGTATGCTTTCGTGTCTCAAGATCTGCTGAGCGTCTTTCATGGTTCCGTGTTGCTGTAGATCCGTACCCACGGTTCGCCGCATCACTTGAAAGGTCACTATATGACGATCGAGTTTGATTCGTTGATGATGCCAGACGGAGCAAGCGTTCCCATCGAAGGAGTGGCGACAGACTTGAACCTCGGTCCACCCAAGGGCAAGGTCATAGGAAAAAACACGGGGAAGAACGTGCTCGTGCGATCTTTGTCCGGAATTGGCGAGGTTGGAGCGCTCCTGGCAGGCCGAGGAAGCCTGGGCCAGCCTTTAAGCGAGGGAGACATGTTGCGGGAGCGGGTCAGTAACAATGTAGGCGAAGCCTCGGACGAGCAGATTTCGAGACTCGCCTTGACCGAGCATGTCGTAGTCACGATCCCGGCGAACACTCCGATCTATGTGGTGCTTGAAAAGACCGCGATCTCGAGAACGGGTTCAGAAAGAACTACATCGGGCAGTTCGTAGTCCACAGCCTCGGGGAATGCGGATCAACTTCGTCAATTGTTGAAGCTGCAGCAGGAACTCCAGGAAGCGGCAGCGATTAGCGAAGAGAAATAGCCTCGACTGGTCGAATCCGTGTTCGGTGACTTCCCCGAAGCCCGTTTCTGGATAACTTCCGAGTAGCCGGCGATTCGGGAGTTGATGGCACTAAACGCCATTCCCGATACCCATCCTGCTCTTCCCGCGCAACCCATTCTCAATGAGTGACTTGGCGTGTACGCAACAATCGGTGTTTTCGAGTCGGCGCGGTCTCCCTACGATAATCGCCTCATTGGCGGCCACGAAGAGAGCTGTTTAACCAACATTCTTGCAGTTCTGGTGCGCCCTATTTCTATCTAACCGGTTAGATGGTAATATGATCGCGAATGACGAAAACGGCCAACGCGAAAACGGCAGCGAAGGCAACGAAACGCACTCCATCTCGCGGCACTACCGAAGCTCTCGTCCCACGCGAATTGATCGTCCATCAGATCGGTGGGCATCTGGCACTCGATTTCTGCAATTCCGCAGGAGAACACCTTGCCGCGCGGCCCGATGAACTGTTGCTCGACTGGGAGTCGTTTCTGCGATGGGCAACTCAGGTTGGCCTTATCGGACCTCAGTCCTATTCCGATCTGATTGGGCATCCCGAACCTATCGACGCAATCATCCTGCTTCGTGAGTCTATCTATCGCACAGGATTAGCAGCCGCCGGAGTACGCCGAACATCCAAGCGAGATATTGACTCCATTCGCGAGTGCGCCAATGCTCCTCGGCCGGAAATCGACTTCAGCGATAACGTAGCTCAATGGCGACCAACTCCGTCCCATGCGTCCGATCAGATCTGCGGGCTCCTCGCAACCGAAGCGCTCTCGTTGTTTTGCTCGCCCAAGGCTGTGCGAATTGGGGTATGCGAGGGCGGGAACTGTGGCTGGCTTTTTCTCGATGAGAGCCGCGGGAAGAGACGCCGCTGGTGCGACATGAACGACTGCGGCAGCAGGGCGAAGGCACGCCGCTATTACCAAAAACATAAAGGATCGTGATGGCGAAATCGACGGCTTGATCATGATGATCGAAGGAGGCTGAAGTCTTCGAGATGAGTACTTTATTCCCGCTTAGCGTTCGTAATATAACGAGGAGGATATTCCCATGAGAACTGAAGGAAAGTTGACGTTGATGTCGTCTTTATTACTCTGCTGCGTAACTTGCATGGCACAGAGCAAACCGATCGACTCCGACGCGCGCCAGCAAATCGACGCAGGAAACCAGCAATGGGTCGACGCCATGAAGCAGGGTAATGTCGCGATCCTTGTGCCGGGGAACACGGTGGACGTTGTCGACTGCAGCCCTGAGGGCAACTGTATTCGGGGTCGTTCTGCTCTTGGAAAGCACATGACGGAAGAGATGACGAAGCTCGGCAAGGCCGACTCGGCTTCTGTAATCAGTGTGGGCTCTGTTCAGCAGGGGCGCTATGTTTATGAATGGGGTGAAGCGAAAGCTCACTTCACAAATGGGAAGATGATCATGGACCGGTATCTAACCGTTTGGCAGAAGCAAGCGGACGGAACTTGGAAGGTCTTTCGCAATCTGGTGATTCCTCACAGCTGATACTTCTGGTGCTGGCGACCGATCGCCAATAGAGCCTTGGATAAGGTTCATCAGTTCCAGGCGGGACACATCTGGATGAGCACACTATCGGCGAGTTACTTGAGAAGTGTAAGTCGCGGGAGGGAACGTTGTTCTAGCTTGTGCATGTCGATCTGCGCAGCCTTCTTGACCTCGCGATGATTTCTGTCCCGCCGGGCTATGGGTTGCGGCTGCCGGTTGCGACGTGCTGAGCTGTCCACCCTGAAGTGGAGGACATGCAGATTAGGCAAGGACATTGGGCCATTGTGGACCTGGTTGGAAATGGCGGCGACCTTCGCGAACGGTGCCAATTCCCAACTGGACCAAATAGGCTGTCGATCGCCGGATGATTCTCAGCTAAAGTGAATGCGGGTCGGATCTTTCGGGCTGTCGGGCGTCACAGAACGGCCTGGGGAAAAGGGAATCTCCGAGAATGTCATTTGGTACGTGGTTCGTCAAATTACGCTAAGCCCTTGTTGGCAACGCCAGGAGGTAAACTGCGGAAGAGCCATCGCAATTCGCCGGACTTGCTCGACTGAAGCCACGTGCATCGCTCTTTGCCTCAATCGGCTGCCGGCTGCTCAGCTCGTATCTAGACTTTTGTTAACTCTTCGTGCAAACCCAATTTCGGCCACAAAGGCCAAGATCGCGAGCGAATCCGCTGAGCCTTTCGGTATTAGGGGGTAAACAGCTTCCGGTGTCCCTCGGAGACGACTTCGGCGGTGCCATTGGTCACTTTTATGGCAGTCTGATCGTCGATCGCGTACGCTGGCACTGGCATGCTGGCCGCCCATTTCTCCGCGTTCGCCATGGAATGCTCCAGCATTTTCTCATGATCGAGGTGCGGAAACATCGCAAAACTAACCAGGCCTAGCGCTTTGTCGCCACCGTTGGGCTTCCAGTAAATAAAGTCCTCCCCAACGTTGGGGGCCATCACCAAGCTCCCGGCGCTTACCCCCACGTAGACCATATCGCGGAGTGACGGCAAGAGGTCTGCCAGTCCGGACTGCTGCATCCAGTAGCATAAATAGAGGGGATCGCCGCCTCCCACCAGCAATGCGTCAGTGCCCTGAACCATGGGGACCCAAAGCTCTCGATCAATGCTGGGCAACGCGGTGAGCTCCAGCACTCCCAAGGACTTCCAACCCAATTCGCACAGTGGGCTGGCGGCTCGTCCGTTGATCAGTCGCCATGCCATGCCAGCACCGCCTGAGAATGCGTACGCCGCCGTGGGATGCAGAGGGCACTAGACTCGGCAATCGGTTTGCCCAGCAGATCAACCAAGGCCTTGTGAACGCTGTCGTTGCTGATGCCACACGAAGTGAGCAGAAATTTCATACTGTTTCTCCTTATCGATTGAGAACAAACCTAACTATTTCTGAGTGGCGGACCGATTACCAGTAAGAACCTGTTTGTATAACTCGTCGATGTAGACGGATAAACTGGGGTGCTTCTGATCCCCTGATCCCTTCTAAGTCCGTTTCCGGATCGTGCGCGTAGGCTACAATCCCGTCCAGAATGGAAGGCCCCGTAGTCTTAGAACTCTAAGTCGGCGATAAACTTCAAGACCCGAAGAACTGTCGCGCTCTCTTCCGAACTTAGATAGTGTCGAACATTCTCATCGGCGGCCACCCGCGCGTTGATCAACCGTTCCCTATACCTGTTACCTTTGGGCGTCAAGTGAACGTGAATTGCTCTGCCCGATTTCGCCTGTCGTTCCGACACAAGTCCTTCTTGCGCCATTGACTTGATGGCCCGGTGCACAACGGTCCGGTCGAAACCCAGAAGCGTGGCGATCTGATTCTGATTCAGCGTAACGCCGCCTCGCAGTGTTGCAAGGATAAAACCGCGGGTCGCGGAACACCCAGTCTTGCGTTCAAGCCTCTTTCCTATCGACAAATAGGCCGCGGCGATATGGGCAAGTACTGAATCTCTCAGAATGTCTTGCGGAATCCCTTTTGTTGGAAGGATGTTCATAGAATCGTTACCGTCGCATCGAGAGGCATCCGCCACTGGGGTGGTTCTACGTATACCGGCGATTTCTTCCCGACCGCGATCACCATCACAATGTCATGATAGCGGGCGGACAACCTGAGATACTTAGAGAGTCTCCGGCCATCAAAGCCTTCCATCGGGCACGTATTGATTCCCAACGCTTCGGCAGCGATCATCAGATTCTCGCAGGCGAGCGATGTGCTCTTCGTCGCCCATTTGAATAAGTCCTGCCGAAACAGGGGCGGCATCCCCATCACCTTCCACAAGTTCAGCAGCCATAATATCCCCCACTTGACCGCACCGAAAATGCCGAATGGCCCCGGGATGAACAGGATCCGGCCGATTTTTGCTGTCCGCTCGTGGTCCCGAATTTTCGCCTCGCTGAACTCGCTCCTGCTGCGCATCCACTGCAGTTGGCTCTGGGACGTTGCGGCTAACGATCCGATGTCGGCGACGGCGACGACCAGGGCCGACGCCGTTTTCGCAGGCATCTGTCCGAGGCAGAGTTTTGCAACCGCAGCTCTTCCTTTCGCAGTTTCCACCCAGTAGAACTGGTATGGTTGCGCGTTGAAACTGGAGGGAGCATGGCGGGCGGCATTGAGGATTTGTTCGCGTGTCGCCTCGGAGATTTCGACTGGCTCAAAGACCTTCACTGCTCTCCTTTGAAAGATCGCTGCCAGGATCTCGTTCATGAAAACCTATATGTTGCTATTACAACATAATAGGTGTTGCGGGCGCAACATCGATTCGAAGGAAGTAGCGCGGTTGTGCGTGGATCACGGCCCCCTTCCCCAATCCGGTTATGCAAGAATTGTCGACCATAATTTTCCAGAGCCTCGAATGAGGTGAGTCCTCATCTTTTTGCATGTGCGGAGTCGATCAACACCCTACAATGCCGTATCAGGAGGCAAGATACGCAAGAATCGCCTTGGAGGATTCTGCTTTTCGCGCTGGGTGCAACAAGACCTGAAACGCTCGCTGCGCGATCTGCAGCGGCGGACCGAAAAGATGCGGCGTGCCGCCGTGGCCCTCATCACAGGGGACGCCGAACTACGCCCGCGTTTCGCCCGCTTGTTGAGCATGCCTGGTATCGGCGAGGTCAGCGCCCTGAACCTCTTGGGAGAAGACAAAATACGGAATCGCGAACAGCTTTGAGGTGTACACCGGAACTCACACGAGTGCAGTGGCGGTCCGCTTTCAGAACCATGTGATGCCGTTTTTCAGCCGGAATCTTTGCTTTGAGGCGAACTGCCGTTAACCAAGGGCCTGCAAGTCATGAACGCAAGGTTCGGCGATTCTATTGTCAGCCATCGCCCAACTTGCACAATTCAGGCTCACACCTCATGGACATTGATTCGCAAATGCGTTGATTTGACGCCGATGAAGCATGTACAACCCTTCGCCGAGCATCGTTGAGCGTCCTACGCGAAAAGAATGCAAGAGTGGGTGGGTCGGAAACTGAATAAAAAATTTGCCGTTCTAGCGTTTTGGGCCGGCTTCGCTAGCCGCGGAGCCTTCAGGCGAGAGAATGCCGGTTTGCTTCTCTTGGTATAGACAACTCTTTGACCATTTGCATGCAAAGCGCCTTGACAACGTTGCAAACCCGGGGCTAAAAGTTCAATCCAGTTGATAATTGCAGGCAGGGGAGGATGGGGCCTGCCTACTCCGTGTCGGAGATTTCCTGGTCGCGAGTGCAAGTGCGGTAATGACATGGATCGATGTTACTAGCTGCATCTCTTTCCTCGTCGAAGGAGCGGCAAACATGTACAACGCTGCGGCGGCCGTCGCACAGTGGGCTTCGAAAAACCGAATTTCTTCTTTGTGCGCGAAATCCGTTAAGGTTGTTGACTCTTTATGCCATGCCTACTCCGCAATGCCGTGTCTTGCGGACCATTTCCCCGGGTCCCAAGATGCCCATTAAGGACACGAGTCGGTATGCAGGGGATGGCGGGCACCGGCACACGCAAATCGCCGATGACGTGGCGTTGATCGAGTCCCTGCAAGCAGGTTGTGAACCATGTTTTGAGATTTTGTTTGCCAGATATTGGAAACTCGTTTACGCCATCGCCTGGAGGATCCTGCGGCAGCAGAGCGAGGCTGAGGACGTCGGGCAGGAAGTATTTCTCGCCCTGTACCTCCAGCGTGACAGATATGACGCCACACGCGGTTCGGTGAAGACCTGGATTGCGCAATTCGCGCATTTCAAAGCTCTCATGAGGAGGAAGTATCTTCAGACCCGGGAGTTGACCGATCTCGACGAACTCACTGCTTTTGAATACGAGCTTTCCCGGACTCGATGGTTACCGGGGATACTGGAGCGGAGCGCGCTGGTGGAACAGTATCTTTCCGCGCTGAATCCGCGCCAGCGTAGAACGGTTGAACTCGTCCATTTCGATGGCTATACGCTGCTGGAGGCTGCGGCAGTTTTGCATCAGTCTTTGGCGAATACTCGAAATCTTTATTACCGGGGGATGAAAAGTCTGCGAGCGAACCTGCTCGCGCCCCGCCGACCAGCCACCAAGAGAGCAGAGCGCTTAGAGGGGGATTTGTCCAATGCCGGGGCCGACTCCCTGATTTTGAGAACGGATCTGTAGATATGAAGACGAAGATCGGCGACTCTCTGCGGCTCCATCCCGCTCCGGACAGGTTCGAAGAGCTTTGTTGCTTGTTCGCGCTGGGGGACCTTGCTGCGGAAGAAATCGCTTTCATGCGGGAGCATCAGAAGCAGTGCCAGCAGTGTCAAGACCTAGTCAGCGAATTTGAAAGGATCATGGTCTTCGATTTACCAGCCGCTGCGGTGCTGCGGAATGAGAACGCGGAGACCGAACTGACCGAATCTCTCGAAGAGCGAAAAATGCTGGCCAAGGTAATGGAGAGGGCGAAAGAGAGCAAGGACCGAACTCGCAATCAAGCGCCGGCCACGCGCTATGGCTCCTCGCTACTTTCCATTCCATGGTGGGAATGGGCCTGGCATCGAGCACGACCTCTTCTCGCGTCAGCCGGCTGGGCGGTCGCAGCGCTGCTTCTGTTCGGAATGTTGGGATCGAACCACCGCACAGAGGACCCGGTTCAACCCCAGGCCGCATATGCTGCTGCGCCGCAGGAGGCCCCCAGCGGCGAGGAGATGCGAGACCGCGCGGCGCGGGCGGAAGCGGCCCGCGACGAAGCAAGCGGCAAACTCAAGGACTCCGAGGCTCGCTCTCGCCGCGCCCTTTCGGAGCTTGCCCGGATCACGGAACAATACAGAAACCTGGATTCGACCTATGCGGAACTCAAGAGTTTGTTGACCCAGGAACAGGCACAGCTGAGTCAACGAACCTCAGAGTTGGAGTTGACTCGTAACCACCTGCAGCAGGAAGCGTCCGTCAGGGACACTCTCCAAGGGCAATTGACCGACGTTCTTGCACAGATCGAAAAGCAAAGGACTGAAGTGGTGCGTACGCAGGAGGTCGTGGATCGAGAGCCCGCTGCGCTGCCGGTGGACGATAAGGCGGTGGACCCGGGTGAGGCAAAGGAGATCCTTGGAGCGCGAGACCTGCACATTGTCGATGTCTACGACGTCGACAAGAGCGGCAAATCGGCCAGGACTTACGGGAGAATTTACTACGTCAATCATCATCTTCTGGTCTTTTACGCGTTTGATCTCGCGAGGGCGGAGAAGAGCCGCATGGCCGCCGCGTTTCAGGCGTGGGGATTCCGCCAGCCGCACTCCACCACGGCGGAGAGCCTGGGCTTGTTCTATTTGGACAACGCCAGTCTCAATCGCTGGACGCTGCGTGTTTCCGATCCCGAGGTCTTGTCGCGAATTGATACGCTATTCGTCACCGTCGAGCCACCCGGGGGCAGCCGTTTCCCCAAAGGGCGGCGCCTGCTCATGGCCTCTCTCGCCGGGCCGGCCAACCATCCCTGAATCTTTCGTTTTGCTGACCGCATGTCGTGCGGGATACGACGACTTCCGCGTCTGCCGGAGGCAGTGCTGCGTCATCGCCAGTCACAAGCTGCCTATACAGGAAAATTACATATTGTTACCCGTCCGTTGAGAACTTCTCGATGCCCGAGGGCAAATGCATAAAGGATGGTTCCGGAGGCGAGGATGAACAGAAACGTTCTTCAGCAGGCATTTTGCGTCGTGATGGCAGTAACCCTGGCCACAACGATGGCCGTTGGTCAAACCACTTCGGCAACGGTCACGGGAGCAGTCTCGGATCCGACTGGCGCTGCGATCACTGGCGCTTCGGTCGCGCTGGAGAGCCTCCAGACCCATGTGATGTCGTCTGCGACCACCAACTCCGCAGGCTTCTACCGGGTCTCGGGCCTATTGCCGGGGTTCTATCGAGCCACTGTAACCAAGGATGGTTTCAAGTCGGTGGTGCGGGATGCCATTGAGCTTCACGGCCAGGACGAGGTCGCCCTCAACTACCAACTGCAGGTAGGTTCGGTCTCGGAAAGTGTGACGGTCACTGCTGAAGCGCAGCTGCAGACCGAGTCCGCCACGGTCAGTACCATCATTGACGCCCGCCAAATTGAAAATACTCCGTTGAACGGACGCAACGTCATGAATTTGGCGTCCTTGACTCCCGGCGTGGTCCCGCAGGGCGCCACCTCCGGGAGCCCCCTGGGTAATCAAGCCGCGATCGGGAACTACACGAACCCAGCGGGTTGGGGAAACTACCAAATCGGCGGCGGGTTCTCCGGTGCCAATACAGAGTATGTTGACGGCGGCCCGCTAAATCTGCCGGTCGCGAATTGGATCGGCATCCTGCCTGCGCAGGACTCCATTCAAGAATTCAGAGTGGAGACCAACAATATCAGCCCCGAGTATGGTCGTTACTATGGCGGGGTGATGAACTTTACGACGAAATCTGGCACCGACCAATTTCACGGCACTGGGTATGAGTATTTTCGAAACACGGTGCTTGACGCAAATAGCTTTTTCAATAAAGCGGCGAATCCACAAGTGAATCGCCCCCCGGTGCAGCAGAATCAATACGGCGCCTCGCTGGGGGGACCGTTGAAGAAGGACAAGCTCTTCTTTTTTGCTAACTGGGAAGGTTACAAGAACCGATCTGGTTTGCCCTACTTGACCACTGTGCCAACCGCTGCCGAGACCACGGGGGATTTCAGGGCTGACCCTCCGGTCATAAACTTCCTCGGCCAACAGGTGTCTTGCAACGGGGTGCTGAACACGGTCTGCCCAGATCCGACTGCTTTATACATGGCCAACGTATTCAAATATTGGCCGGCACCCAACATTGCGCCCAGAGCGAACGGTAACAATTTCGCCACCAACGCCAGTTCGGGAACAAGCAGTAATGGAATTACGGCCCGCGGCGATTACAACCTCAGCTCCCGTCAGCAACTGTTTGCGCGATATTCCTGGTGGAAAACAAACACGCTGGGCACGAACTACTATCACAATAACGTGCCTCAACCGGAAGTACTCAGCACTTCGCATCAAGCGGTGGTGGGCGACACCATTACACTCAGCCCGACACTGGTTGCCGATTTCAGAGCGTCGTACCTGAGATTTAACTTCGTATCGCAGCCGCCCAGCATCGGGCATGTGGACCTGTCAAAGTTCGGGCCGGCCTATGCGGCGCTTCAGAACCAGGTCACCTTCGACGTTCTTCCGGTGCCATTCCTGGCGGGATATGGAAATCAGTTCCCTCTCCTGATCATCAACGTGATTCAGTACTACGACTACAACACTTACAATTTCGCGGGGAATGTTACCAAGACGGTGGGAAGGAGCGCGATCCGCTTCGGCGGCGCCGCCCGGCGCGTGGAAGCCTATTTCTCAGGCAATACCGGTCTTGGTCCGACTGGTATTTTCCTGTTTGTTGGAGGGTTTCCGACCAACAATGAATTTGCCAACTTCATGCAAGGATCGTTTATCCCCAACCAGTTCGGCATAGGAACTGGACGCGAGACGCAAACCGTCAATTACAACCAGGGCTACTACGTGTATGAGACCTTTCATGCGAATTCCCGCCTTACCTTGACGGGAGGGGCCAGGTGGGAGATCCCTGGAGCGGTGAGTGAAAAGCAAGATCTGAACACGGTTTTCCTCCCGAACATTGCAAGCCCGTTGGGGACCATATTGAATCCCGCAACCGGAAGCTCGCAAGCGCTCCGCGGAAACCTTGCGCTGGTGAACTCTGCTGCTTATAAAAGCCGGCTTGACGACATCCAGCACTATCACTTGTTTGCGCCAAACTTCGGCTTCTCACTGAAGATGATGGAAAATACTGTACTGCGCGGCGGCTATGGAATGTCGTTCATATCACTGGATTCGCAGGGCGCTCTGTCGCCGTTCAGTTCGCCGATTACCTCGGTGAACACTCCGCCGCTTGGCACTTTGAGCAACCCGTTCCCACAGATTAATGGCGTATTGCCTCAACCTGTGGGGAGGGATCCGAATTTTTCCGCTGCCCTTCAGGGCCTCGCGGTCGGGGGCAGGATTCCTGGAGCGAAGTATCCCTACGTGCAGCAGTGGAACCTGAACATCCAGCATCAATTGCCATGGGATGCGAATTTCCAAATTGGTTACCAGGGATCGAAGGGGACGCATCTCGAGATGGGCCTGACCGTGAATCAATTGGGCGACAATCTGATCACGCAGGCCGCCACGCAATACACAAGCCTGGTGAACTCGGGGTCGACGCCCGCGCAAGCGGACGCGCAGACGTTCTTGAACCAGCAGGTGGCAAATCCTCTTGCGGGAAGGCTGGCGCCGGGAAGCGCCTACAACGGTGCGACCGTCAGTCAAGGCCAATTTCTTCGCCCGTATCCTCAATTCAATACCATTACCAACGCAGCCGCAAACGTCGGTACGTCGAACTACAACTCGCTCCAGGCTAGCTTTCAGAAGCGTTTTCACTCCGCGGGAACTTTCTTTGCCGCTTACACCTGGGCAAAACTGATGGGAACCGTGGACACGCGAACCGGCTTTCTGGAAGGGAACACCACCGGAGGGATACAGGACAGTAACAATCTCGCGGCGGAGCGTTCCTTGGAAAGCTTCGACGTTCCGCACCGCCTGGTTCTGAACTATTCCGTGAACCTGCCGATCGGCGTAGGCCAAAAGTGGTTAGGGGGTGTAGGAACCGGCCTGAACCGGGTCATTGGCGGCTGGAGGTTGAGCGGGATCACGACCTTCCAGTCGGGGTATCCGATCGCCTTTTCAGCACAGGCCAACGATCTATCCAATAATTTTGGAGTCGCCGGGATTCGCCCCAACCGGGTCCAGGGTTGTCAAGCCAAGATAGGGGGGAGCCCGGTCTCCCGCCTCAATAAGGCGTTCAACACAGCCTGCTTTGTGCAGCCTTCGACACCTTTCAGTTTTGGCAATGAAGGCAGGGTGGATTCACAATTGCGCGGCGATGGTGTCAAAAACTGGGACATTGCGATTGCGAAAGATACCCAAATAACCGAGCGGGTTCGCGCAATCTTCGAAACCGAGTTCCTCAACGCGTTCAATCGGACCCAGTTCGGTCCTCCGGCCAGCCAGGTAGGCTCGCCGGGGTTCGGCTCTATCAACAGCACCTTGAATAACCCCAGAGAAATACAATTCTCGTTGCGGCTTTCCTTCTGATCGAGCGCGCGAGTTCGAGCAGTCCCACCAAAACTATGACATCAGCGGGGCGGTTGTCGGTGAGAAAACCGTCCCCGCTAGCCATCCACATCGTCGGGCTGACAATATGCCGGCCGTTGCAAATATTGAACTGGACGTCCAAGAGAATCGCGAGGGCTAACTCATGCGATCGGTAAGGCGGGCCACTTTCCTCGCTTTCGCTTTTCTGTCATTACAGCTTTTTCTAGCAGTCGGTGCCCTGGCCCAACCGCCCGGCTTCTTTGTTCGCCCACGGCCCTCCCCTCACAATGGCTTCCTGTATCAGCCGAGCGAAGGTTTCTTCTGGGATCCATCGGTCATTTACGCGAACAACCAGTACTACATGTTCTCGATGTATGGCGGCGATCAGGTCTGGCTGGCCACTTCGCAGGACGGCGTTCACTGGAAAGATTACGGTGTCGTGCTCAAGTCCGAGGGATTCAAGAACAACGCGGTGTGGAAGCAGTACATCGCCAAAGTTGGCGACCACTACATCATGAACCACGGCGCGTTCACCGATAAGGGGACCAACAACAATCTCTTGCGTTTCTACGAATCCACTGACCTGATCCATTGGAAATACAGCTACGAAGTCCCCATTGATCCCAAGTTCTATGAAGCCGGCGGCCGCTGGGACCATATGTTCATGGTTCCCAGGAATGAGGCGAACCCCGCTGAAGGATATTTAGGCTACGTAGTCGCCGATCCGATTGACCACGGCGGGTTCGGAATGATGGAGTCGGCCGATGGAATTCACTACCATCCGGTAAAAGCCCCGGATATTCTCGCTGACTTTCAGGTGCCAACTCTCGAAGTCGGCGGCATCAAGAAGATTGGAAACAAGTATTACTTCCTTGGCGGAAACGTGAACCACTACGGCTTCCACGGCTATGGCGTATACACCTATGTGGCGGATTCTCCCATGGGACCGTTTCGCCCCGACATGGGCGCATATCGCCTGACCGGGACCTCCGGGATCGATGGCGACTACTACATTCACATTCTCTCCGCCTTCGTGAAGGACGCCCCGGAAGATATCGTCAGCGATCCGTTCTCGTTTATGTCCTCGCCCGGAACCGACGGCCGAGGCACATGGTTCCTGCCTATGCGCAAGGCGGTCGTCGATGCGCAAGGCCACCTGCACTTGGCCTATTGGAAGCAGAACGATCTCGCCAAGGGAGACGAAGTCAAAGTCGATCCGGCGCAGAATACAATCGCGTTCCCACCCGGACAGACGGACGCGAATCCTATCATCCGCGTGGCGGCGACCGGTGATTCATTGGTGGTGCACACTGACAAGCCTTGGCGACCTTTCTCGTGGCTTGACGCGCGCAGCACTCGCAAAGGCGTGGTGCTGCTCAATCAGTATTTCGATCTCGATAAGGGCCTCATTGTCGAAGGACACATCAAGGCTCGCGTGTTGAATTCGAAACTCCAGGACTCCCGGCGCACCTATGCCGGTTTTTATATCGAGGGCTTGGACAAGAATCCGGGTACGGCGATCCTGCTGGAAGTGGGAGAGCCGCAATGGCGCGAGTCGCAGATCGGCAAACTGCGCCTGGACACAGAATTTCACTTCGAGTCACTCGACGTGACCGGACGAAACTGCGCCACCGTCACCGGCCTGGACAACGACAAAGACCACAGCTTCCGCATGTGGCTGCGCGGAGGCCAAATGGAGCTTTACGTGGATGATCTCCTGATGCAGACGTTCTTCATTCAGAGCCCGTCCGGAAGGATTGGGTTCATTTCGCAAGAGAGCGAAGCACAGTTTTCTCAATTGAAGTTCTACCAGATGAATTTCTCGACTTGGAAGTAAAGGTACCGGGGAGAAATCACGTGTTCATGAATCGTTTCGAGAAAGGTTTGCAGGCCGCCGGTTGCGCAATCCTTCTGATGAGTTTGGCAACCGCTGCTCTCGCTGCGGATGTTGTGCGAACCACGGAAGGCAAAGTTCGTGGCGAGATCCATAAGAAAACGGGAGTGACAGTCTTCTTCGGGATGCCATTTGCCAAGCGGCCGGTTGGTGATTTGCGTTGGAAAGCGCCACAGCTGCCCGCGGCCTGGTCCGGAGTGCGCGCGGCCACCAGCTTTGGGCCGCGTTGCATGCAGGACACTCAGTCTACAGATGTGGTGTCGCGCGCCCCCAGCATCAGTGAAGATTGTTTGTACTTGAATGTCTGGACTCCCTCGGACGCCGCTGGCAAGAAACTTCCTGTGCTGGCTTACATCTACGGCGGCGGTTTTCAATTTGGCGATGGCTCTGAAAGCCGTTACGGCGGGGAGGCCATGGCGCAAAAAGGGATCGTCGTCGTCACCCTCAACTACCGACTGGGAGTCTTCGGCTTTCTCGCCCTTCCTGAACTGACGCAGGAGTCTCCCAACCATGCCTCGGGCGATTACGGTTTGCTCGATCAGGTCGCCGCGTTGCAGTGGGTGCAACGCAACATCGCGGCTTTTGGCGGCGATCCCCAACGAGTGACGATTGCGGGCGAGTCGGCGGGATCGATGTCGGTGAGCGCGCAAATGGCGTCGCCGGTGGCCAAGGGCCTCTTCTCCGGCGCGATCGGCGAGAGCGGCAGCGCCATTGTGGGCACGTTCTCATTGCCATCACTAGCGGAGGCCGAACACACCGGGATCGAGTTCATGCACACTGCCGGGGCTCAGTCGCTCGCAGGCCTTCGCGCCATGCCGGCATCGCAAGTTCGTGAAATCAGCGCGCGTCCGGTTGCCGCAAGCCCATCCGCAAGACGATCCGATAGACCGGCGGGTCTCCGCTTTATGCCGGTCGTGGACGGATATGTTTTTCCGAAGCCTCCGCTGGAAATCTACGTCGGCGGTGAGGAGAACCGTGTGCCGCTGATGGCGGGAAGCAACTCCGAAGAAGGCGGCTACAACAACATACTCGGCCCCAACGATGCCACCGTAGCAAACTACAAAAACGCGTTGCAGTCGCGCTTCCACGACCACGCCGACGATGCACTTCGCTGTTTATCCTGCATCCGGCGACGGCGAACCGGTGAAGGACGCGGCTCAATCCTTTGCCAGCGATCTGTTCATCGGCTACAGCACCTGGAAGTGGATCGCTCTGGCTACGAAGACGGGCGGCCGGCCCACCTATTACTACTACTACCAGCATCCCCGTCCCGCGGTGCGTCCGGAGTCGGAAGCCAAATTCAAGGGTTGGTGGACTTACATGTGGGAAGGAAAAGCTTATCCCCGCGCAGCCCCTCGCGGTGCCGTCCACTCGGCGGAGATCGAGTATGCGATGGGCACTCTGGACGGGAATGACGTCTACGCGTGGACGCCAAAAGATCACGAGATGTCCAAGACCTTGCAGTCCTATTTTGTGAACTTCATCAAGACGGGCAATCCGAACGGCACGGGACTTCCGGCTTGGCCGACGTATGACAAAGGACAGCGGATGATCCTGGACATAGTCAGTCACGCAGAACCAGACGAGGCGGGAGCTCGTGGCGAATTTCTGGAAAACACTTTATTCAAGAGGTGATTTTCAGGCCAGAGAATCGCATTCAACCCCACGGTAAAGAAAGTGAGCTGCTAGACATTGAAACGGACCATCTCACGCCGCGCTTTTGTGGCCGGCGCCACGGCCGGTGCTACATCCTTGATGGCACTTAAGCCAGGATCCGTGGCGGTCGAAGTTGCGTCCGCTGTCGCCAAGTCTCAGGCGCGGACGGATCCGCCGCACGCCAAGTTCAGCGAACTTCCCCTGAGCGCGATCAAGCCGCAGGGATGGTTGAGGGCGTATCTGAAGAAACAGAAGGATGGACTCACGGGGAACCTCGATAAGACCGGAGGCTTCCCCTTTAACACCTTCGGCTGGGGAGGGCCTGGCCTCTCCGATGTTCCTCCCGAGTGGTGGTCCTATGAGCAGACCGCCTACTGGGTGGATGGAATGGTTCGCTGTGGTCACTTGCTGGGCGACAAAGAGCTGATCGACAAAGCAAGCAAGCAGATCAACTACGTTCTCGATCACCCAGACGAGGACGGATACCTCGGCCCAAAGTACCTCAAGCATGAAAGCCGCTGGCCGCACGTGGTTTTCTTCCGCGCCCTCTTTGCGCAGAGTTCCGCTACCGGAGACGAACGCATTGCGGCGGCCATCAAGCGCCACTTCCTGTCCTCTCCGTATCCACATACGGCGCCGCGCGAAGCCTGTGCCATAGAAGCCATATTGTGGACGTATGAACGCGACCGCGATCCGGCGCTCCTCGAAATGGCGCAGGATGTTTACCGCCGCTATGAGACTTCCGATGCGAAATTCAATATTTCCCCTGCGATGTTTACGGATGGGCGGCCCTGTCACGCTCACGGCGTGAGCTACAACGAACTGGCAAAGCTCGGCGCAATGCTCTACGCTACACACGGGGAATTCAGACTATTTGAAGGTGTCCACAGAGGCGTATAAGAAGATCGACCAGTACCACATGCTTGTGGACGGCGTGAACAGCTCTACCGAGCTGATGCGCGAGGTCGACCCGCTGGAGTCACACGAGACCTGCAACATCTCCGACTATTCATGGACGGTCGGCTATCTTCTGATGGCGACCGGACAAGCCGAGTACTCGGACAAGATCGAGCGCGCCTGCTTCAATGCCGCGCCCGGGGCGGTCAACGAGGATTTCACCGCCCTACAGTATTTCTCCTGTCCCAACCAGGTGATCGCCGCCCACAACACAAACCACAACCTGTACTATCGCGGCGATCGCACCATGGCCTTCGGGACGGCGCACATTGCGGCCTGCTGCCCCGGCAATGTGAACCGCGCGATGCCCAATTTTGTCTCGCGCCTCTGGATGAAAGACAGGAACAAGGGCTTGGTGGCGGCTCTGTACGGACCATCCAAGGTTACGAGTCGTGTGGGAGAGCGGCAGCAGGAAGTCACCATCGCCGAGCAAACGCGCTACCCGTTCTCGGATCGGATTGTGTTCGCGCTGAGCATGGGTCAGGACACGAAGTTCCCTTTCACCGTAAGAATCCCCGGCTGGTGCAAGTCCGCAAAGATTCTGGTCAACAATCGGCCCTTGGAAAGGGAGTTGTCCGCGGGCACATTCGTGACGATAGACCGCACCTTCAGCAACGACGATGAGGTGGTTGTAATTCTTCCTCAGGAAACCAAGGTCTCCACGTGGCCGATGGATGGAATCGCCGTCGAGCGCGGCCCCTTGCTCTACTCCCTGCGGATTGAGGAAGAGTGGCAATCTCTCGACGAGGTGGCCGAGGCCGCTCGGAAAGCCATCGGAATATACTTCCTCCCGGACCGGTATCCCGGTTTGCTGTCGCACAACGTGTACCCGAAGAGCCCGTGGAATTATGCACTCGATTTGGACAGCGAAAGCGCGGGCCAGCAAATTCAAGTGGCGGAGATGGACTGGCCGGAGGAACATCCCTGGAGCCGGTCATCTCCTCCCATCGTGTTGAAAGTTCCGGCACGGCGAGTTACCGGCTGGGCCCTGGATGAAAGAAGAGAAATCACGCAGCAAGGGGAGTGGTACCACCCGCAACAGCTATTCACGCGCCAGGGCGAGTTCGTTTTCACTCCCCAGCTTCCAGACCCGTCGACCTTAAAGCTGGAGGCGACAACCGAGACGATCACGCTGGTCCCCTATGGTTGCGCCAAGCTGCGACTGACCATCTTCCCGCGAGCCCGAAAAAGTGCTTGATTCTCGCGCGGCAAAGACCTGGAGTTCATGATGCGACGAAAAACAATGGTATGGAGTCTTCTAGCGTTTTCTATTTCACTGACAGCTTTCGGTCAGACAGTCGCCGCCGGCGCTTTCAAAGCCGGCGCGGCCAGGGTTGACGTCACCCCGAGCACGGCGGAACTGCCGAAGCAGTACCTGGGTGTGCTCGACAAGGTGTACTCGCGGGCGATTGTGCTCGACAACGGCCAAACCCGCGCCGCTTTGGTCTCCATCGATACCGGAATCGTGTCAAACGATCTGTGGAAGAACGTGAGCGAGCGCGCCGAGAAGGAACTCGGAATCCCAGCGGTCCATGTATTGATCACGGCCACTCACACCCACAGCGTTCCCTTCGTGTTTCCCCAGGCAAA
This sequence comes from uncultured Acidobacteriaceae bacterium, assembly GCA_963735545.1. Taxonomy (GTDB): domain Bacteria; phylum Acidobacteriota; class Terriglobia; order Terriglobales; family Acidobacteriaceae; genus PALSA-270. The sequence goes on along the minus strand of CAVTLU010000017.1, from coordinate 94,159 downwards.
GCCCGACCCCGAGGCGGATCGTCTTCGCCAGGCGTATGCCGACAAGGTGTTCCAGTCGGTGAAGATGGCACAAGAGAAACTGCAACCTGCGGTCATCAGCTTTGGCACGGGCGTTTCCTATATCAATGTTCAGCGCGACATCATTGATCCCGCGACACATCGCTGGTGGGAAGGCGCGAACTACCAGGGCCTTTCCGACAAGACGGTCGCGGTAGTCAAGTTCGAATCGGTGAACCACGATCTCATTGCGGTTTACTACAACTACGGCATGCACGCCGTGATTACCGGGACGCTCGATCTGGTGAGCGGCGATGTCCCAGGCGCCGCCTCGCGATACATTGAGAGCCACTTCAACGACAAGGCCGTCGCGTTATGGTCAGAGGGCGCGTCCGGAGACCAGAACCCAGTCTACTTTCAGCAGACTTACGATCTGCGAGCCATCCGGATCAAAGATTACGCTCAGAAGGGACAAGACATCAGCAATTCGATGCCGCCGGGCGGAGTGGGACTGGACCGGAACAACCCTGAGGTCCAGCACTTGATGGAAGAGCAAAAAGAAATGATTACCTCCATGGGGCAAATGTTGGGGGAGGAAGTTTTGCGGGTAACGCGGGAAACGAAACTGTTCGCAGCCGGAAGGCCGTATTTTCGGCAGGCAGCAGACCATTACTTGCCCGGGACGTGAGCGCTCCAACCAAGGGCGTGGCGGGTCCGCCGGAACATATAAGGATGGGCCGGATGTCCACATCACGGTGGGATTGCTGATGATCGACGACATCGCCATCGGAACCGTAAACGGCGAGGTGTATAACGAGATCGCTCAGCGGTTGAAAAAGGAATCGCCCTACGCGAAAACCATGATGGCCACTTTGACCAACGGTTTCGCAAATTCCGGCTACATTCCCGACGACGCGTCGTTCGGGCACAACACCTTCGAGGTCCTGTCGTCGCGCCTTCAGCCCGGCTGCGCCGAAACCGGAATTGTTGACGGCATCATCGGGTTGATGCCGAGAATCCAGTATTGACAAGAAGATGGCAGCGCCTCAGCGGCACTCGAAATTGCTCGCATCCTGCGTGTCGCCTTGTCCCTTGTACTGAGCGTGCTTGGGGTACGCGCACAGCGGACGACTGCGTCCCGGGAACGCTTTGCCGGTTGCGGTCACCGAGGCGGGCGCTGCGCCTTTCTCCACCCAGTTGACCAGGGCGCCCAGCAAATCAAATTGATCGAGAGACCGGCCTCCCCCACAGTGACTCATTCCCGGAACAAAATAGAATTGGCTCCACTGGGAAACAGCTTCGAGGCCGCCATTGGCGGTCGCCATTGCCTTGTAATAGCCGAATGTATCGAGCGGCGAGAACCAGGGATCGCTGTCTCCGTGATAGAAGATCAGTTTCCCTCCGTTCGCTGAAAAGGTGGTCAGGTTCGTGTACATCGAATCCACCAGCGGCTGAACACCCGCCAGCGCTTCCTTGTCGACATCCATCGTCATGTCGGTAGTTGCCGGCCCGAAGATGCCGGGGCCGGGCGCCAGCAATCCGCGGAGTGGCGGGCCACCAGTGATGCCGGTATCGTAGAGAAACGCGGGATAGACCTCAGTTCCCGTCAATGTCTTCGGGCCGCTCATGGCTTTCTTGATCGCGGCGGCTTTTTCTGGCGTCAGGCAGGAATCGGTCTTGCCAGCCTTGCACGCCAGCATCTCCGGATCGAAATCGCAGCCCACGGGATCGGAGATGAGTCCGTCCGCAATACCGTCCTTGGCATCGCATTGCTTGATGAGCGCGTCCGCAATCAGCTTGCGGTCGTTGTCGCTGATGGCCTGGTCGATCATCGGCTTTCCATTGGCATCCTTCGCAGCGATCTGGTTGAAGGTGATCGGAATCCACCGTCCGATGGCCAAGTTGGAGAGACCGGTTCGCATGGCAGGATCACCGGAGATAATGCCGTTGAAAACCGTGGGATAGCGCTGGGAGAGGACCATGCCTTCCCGTCCGCCGGTGGAGCATCCCGCGAAATACGAGTAGGCCGCGGGTTTCCCGTAGTACTGCGCGATGATCTGTTTGGCGAGCCCGGCCACTTGCGCATTGGCGAGATAGGCGAAATCGAGATAGGCCTGCTGGTCCTTCATAAATCCGAAATCGAACGCGCCGGAATGGCTCTTATGGCCGGTGTCGTTGCTTAACACTGCGAAGCCGCGCATGAGCGCCGGCGTGCTTCCAGCGGCAACCATTCCAAGCGGCGGCGCAACGAATCCATTTCCGCCGCCGCCGCCTTGCATAAGAAAATCTCCGTTCCATTTCTCCGGCATGGCCAGCGCGAAATTGATGCCGAATTCCTCGCCCCCGACTCCGGTGCGGCGGTTGATGACGCCCTCAACCCGGCAGTATGCGGGCAATGGCGGAACCGGCCCGCCGAAAGGGACTTGGACTGTAGTCCCTTCAGCAATCGGCGCGGCTTTGGTTATTTCGACGCCCGGAGTCTTGAACTTCATCAGGCTTTGGCATGCGTTGTCCTGCTGCGCCCATGCCGATGCCGCACAAACCATCCAGACGATGGCGGTGAGGAAACGTGAATTCATCTTGCCTCGCTTTCTAGACTGCTCGAATACTACACAAATTGCGGTGTACTCCGAACCGCTCCTGTCGGCATCATGGGCAGGGTTTTGTTGCGGGCGGGCTCAGAGTTGCCGCATCCCAATGTTCATCCGCTTTGCCGTCCACGATGCGCCACATGTCAAACCAGGTCGTTGTGTAGCATTTTCCCTGAATGCGCGGATCGGCGAATTCCAGCCGGAAAGAAACGACCACCAAATCACCTTCCGCCACTACCGAGACTACCTTGGTCTGCATTTTTTGGGGGATGGGCTTGGAGGGCCGTCCTTCGAAGAAATGCTTTACCGGGGCCAGGCCGGAAGCAACCCAGGGATTGTGCTGCGTGTAGCGCACGCTGAGGTAGTGGTCGGCCTCTTCCCAATGATTCGCTTCCAGTAGATCGCGCACGATGTGCAGGACCACCTGTTTGTTCGCGTTGAGCTTGGGATCAGAACTGGTGAACAGCGATTCCGGATCCGGCGACGCGACGACCGGAGCTTGTGAGAAGGCCGGTGCTGCGACCGTGAGAAACAGGGCCGCAACCGGCAACCAACGGCAGCGTGAGAGATTCATAGGCGATGGTGACGCACTCGATTTGGAAGTAGAAGCATCCAGGCCCGGCGGATCCCGGCTGACCGATCCCTTGAGATTCTCGTTCCTCGCGATTATTGTCAACGCTCGAGGAGAGCAAAGTTGCCTATACAGAAAAGCTGAATTCTTTGCCTTGAGGTGAGAACTTTCTTGTTCCCCTGGAGAAGTGGCTCATGGGACAGTGCTAACGGAATGCCATCTGTCATTGTGCAGGAAGGACCGCGTCACTGGTGACACAACTATGAATGCTCGCATTTTCTTTTGGTCGTTGACGGCGGCGCTGGCGGGATTTCTTTTTGGCTTCGACACGGTCGTGATTTCCGGCGCGGAAAAAACCATTCAATCGCTTTGGAGTTTGAGCCCGGGAGTGCACGGCATCGCCATGGCCTCGGCTTTGTATGGCACGGTAATCGGTTCCCTGGTTGGGGGCTGGCCGGCCGACCACTTCGGACGGAGAGCGACCCTGCTGTGGATCGGCATTCTCTACCTTGTGGGCGCGATCGGATCAGGACTCGCAACCCAGGTTGGCATTTTTATCGCCGCACGTTTCGTGGGCGGACTGGGCATCGGGATCTCCACCGTTGTAGCGCCGATGTACATTGCCGAGATCGCTCCTCCCCAGGTCCGGGGGCGCCTTGCAGGCATGTTTCAGTTCAACATCGTCTTCGGCATCCTGATTGCGTTTGTCTCCAATGCATTGCTGGCCGGCGTCGGCGAAAATGCGTGGCGCTGGATGCTGGGCGTGGCGGCGTTTCCGTCGCTGCTCTATTCGTTGTTCTGCTTTGCGCTCCCCGAGAGCCCACGCTGGCTGCTGAGCAGGAAGGGCGACCGCGACGCAGCCCTGTCCGTCTTGCAACGGATTCAACCCGGCGCGCCGCAATCCATAATCGCCGCCGAGGCCGACGAAATCACAGCCGCCTCGACAGAGACAGGGTCCTCCGGACGTTTCTGGAACAACCAACTTCGTAAACCCATTCTGCTTGCTATTCTGATTGCGTTCTTCAATCAGTTGTCAGGCATTAACGCAGTCTTGTACTTCGCTCCACGTATCTTTGAGCTTACGGGGCTCGGGACCAAGGCCGCGTTACTGCAATCCGTAGGAATTGGGGCAACCAATCTGGTGTTTACCTTCGTCGGACTCTGGTTGATTGATCGCCTGGGGCGGCGCACCCTTTTATATATCGGTTCGTTTGGCTACATCCTGTCGCTTGGTCTGGTCGCGTGGGCATTTTTTACCGAGCGCTATGCCATCGTTCCCGCCTGCATTTTCGCTTTTATTGCGGCACATGCCATTGGCCAGGGCGCGGTCATCTGGGTTTTCATTTCGGAGATATTTCCCAATCGTCATCGTGCCGAAGGCCAGGCGCTTGGCAGTTTCACGCACTGGATCTTCGCCGCTCTGCTTACGACATTCTTCCCCAAAATGGTCTCCGCGTTTCATCCGGGATACGTGTTTTCCTTCTTTGCCGGCATGATGTGCCTCCAGCTTCTGTGGGTAAAGACGATGGTCCCTGAGACCAAAGGAGTTTCGCTGGAACAAATTCAACAAAAGCTGGGCCTTGACCCGGCTTGACGCAGGTGTGCGACTGAGGCGATCAGTTCCCAGCCAGATGGTATTCACTCCGGTCAAGGTTCTCGAGCACCTGGCGCGCAGGATTGAAAATCCAGTTCACAAGCAATCCGAGAAAGAGCAACGCCGCAAATCCGGTGGCCAGAACGAAGCCGTACTTGGGATCGCCGAATGAGTCGCTGACCGCTCCCATTGCCAAAGGCCCCAGGACCGCTGAAACACATGTGAAGAACAAGATAACTCCCGCCACCGCTCCATGTTCCGGCTTGCGGAAGCAACTGATGCCTTTCGAGTTGATCGTGGGATAGATCACAGACATGAATATGCCGGAGAGCGGGAGAAGAAACACCGCAACCCGCACTCCGCCGATCATGCTGGCCACAAAACAGGCGAGGATGGCCAGGCTGAATACCGTCAGCACCGCTGCCCAGTTGAGCTTTGCCAGCATCCATGAACCGATGAATCTTCCTGCTGCGCGTAGCACGAAAAAGATGGAAATCGCGTAGACCGCCATCCAGGCTGCGGGGCCGTGGTAACCGGCCAGCAGAGTAGGCATCCACACGTAGATCGCGCTCTCCACCGCGACATACAAAAATATCCCCGCCGAAAAACCGAGGGCGTAGGGGTTCTTCATCATGGCCATGGTGCGCGCAAGATCGACCAGTTCCGATGTCGCCGCAGTTTGCGGATATTTCACCGAAGAAGCGGTGATGATCAAAACTACGCAGATGGTACCGGCGATGACATACAGCCACTTCCACGAAGTTCCTACCGCCAGAAAGTGGGCCACAATGGCCGGACCGATGATGGCGCCGACGGCGAAGAAGCCCTCCACCGTGTTCATGGTAGCTGTGTGCTCAGTGGTGGACCGGCTGATGTCGCCGATGAGGGCGAGCGCGCCGGTTTTGAAGATTCCGATGGCCGCGCCGGAGATTGCCAGGAGGACGAGGAAGAAAAGGAAGGATCTGCCGACTGCGAACAGATAGGAATTCAAAGCGAACAGCACCAGACCCAGGATGATGGTCTTCTTCCGGCCTAGTTTGTCGGCGAGGTAACCTAGAAAGAAGCCGGCCAGCGCGATCCCCGACATGGTGGCGTAGTGAAAAGCACCGCCAACGGTCATGCTGAGGCGGAATTCCTTGATGACTTCGGGAATGATGACGCCCACCGAATCGGTGGTCATGGCAAACATCATGAACATCAGGAAGGTAAGCCATTTGATCATCGCCAGGCTGGCAGGAGTGTTGCTGGCACCGTTCATGGTCTGATTACCCCCGAGGAGTGTCCGAATCCCATCGTCCTTCAGCTTCCGTCTGGTCCCCGTTTCGTGAATAGGTGATCAAGGCCCGCGGCACGGCAAAATCCACGTCGAGTTTCGCCCAGGCCCCGGTGTTGCTCCAGGTGATGGTGAGGTGCTGGTCCGACAGCGTTTCCGTCTGCGACTGGCCCGCAAAAGCGGCGTGGGTGTTGCGCAGGCGGATTAAGTCAAGCAAGTGCCGCACGACTGGCGTCTGTAGCGCGTTTGCGATTTCACTTGCGCTGTAGTAATGGCGGTTGATATCGCGGCCCACCTTGGTGCGGTCCAGCAGGCCCACATCGTTCACCCCGGCCAACAAGCCGACGTAGTAGACCTGCGGAATGCCTGGAACGAAGAATTGCACGGCGCGTGCAATCAGATATTCGTGGTCATTGCGCCCCAGCGCGTCGTAGAACGTGCAATTCACCTGATAAAGGTCAAGATTGTTCGCGGCCGCTCCCGTAGCTTGTAGGCTTTGGCCGTTACTGCGGGTGTGGATGGTTTCCACCAGGCCGTTGATTTCCGCCGCTTTCAGCAAGCCCGGTTCACCCTCCGGACTGGCGCCGACATCAATCACTCCAATTCCGTCATGGGTGTCCAGCACCGTGATCGCGTTCTGCGGGCGAACGGCCAGCCATTGCGTCAACGCCTTGGCATCACGAGTAAAGAGGGAGTGGAGAATGAGCGGCGGAAGGGCAAAGTCGTAGACCCAATCAACCTGGCGCGCGATCTGTACCTGCTGCAGATAGTAGCTGTGAATTTCCACCAGGACCGCGATCCCCAAGGCGTGGGTCTGGGCGGTAAGCAAGGCGATAAAACGAAACGTCTCCGGAATCATGAAGCAGCTGGTGCCAGATTTCTTGATGGCGTAGCCCACTGCATCGAGGCGAATCATTCGAACGCCCGCGTCGCGAAAGCGCTCCAGAATCGTGTTGAGATAGGCCTCTCCCTGTGGGTGCTTGACGTCGATGTCAATTTGTTTGGAAGTGAAGGTGGTCCAAAGAAGTTTCTTCTCGCCAGTCTCCAGCACGGAGTAGGTAAGCGGCAGGCCAGGACGGGGGCGATAGATGCGCAGCAGGTCGGCTTCGCTCGCTCCGAGAGGAAAAACTCGATCATAGGTCAGGAACATCCCCGCAAAAGGCGAACCGGAACCTTTCTTGGAGAAGTCCTGGAATTGCGGAGAATCGCTGGAAACGTGATTGACGATGAGGTCGGCGACCAGATCATAGTGCAAGGCCAAGGCGCGGATCTGTTCCCAGTTGCCGATTCGGGGATCCACCCGGGTGTGGTCAATGGGATCGAAACCGGCATCGGCGCCGTCGATCGGGTAGAAGAACGGTAGGAGGTGAACCCCGCCGAAAATGCCGGCTAGAGAGCCCTTCAAGAGTTCCTGGAGTTTGCCGATCGTCCCCGCCAGGCGGTCGGCATAGGTGATGAGTTGTACTTGATTCCTCACGCGCGGCCAGGCTCTCCTCGATGCACCGGGACCTTAATACAATGATTGACGAGCGAAAATGTCAAGAGAATTGCTCAGCAATTGATCTTTAAGTTGTATATGTTAATATGCCGGCCAGGGACGGAGCCTATGGCCAGTCACAAGTACCGGGAAATCTTCGAAAAACTGCAGGGTGACATTTCTTCCGGCCGCTACAAAGCCGGCAACCGCCTGCCCAGTGAAGCGGAACTGGTGCGGCGTTTCGGGGTCTCGCGCATGACGGTGTTCCGCGCCATGCGGGAATTGCAGTCGCTCGGTATCGTGACTCGCCGGGTAGGCTCGGGCACCTATGTTTCCGCCGCTATCAATGCCGGGAGCTACGTCTTCGGCCTGCTGATCCCGGAGTTGGGCCAGACAGAAATCTTTGAGGCTATCTGCAAAGGCATGATGGAAGCGCCCGAGGCGGTGCACCACTCGTTGCTCTGGGGAAATTCGGTCTCCAAAGACAAAGATGACAAGGACAAGGAAGAAGCCGCCGAACAACTCTGCCAGCAATATATTGCGAGAAAAGTTGCGGGCGTGTTTTTTGCCCCAGTCGAGTTCAGCGCCCACAGAAACCAAGCCAACCATCGGATAGCTGCGGCCCTGGATCGGGCCCACATTCCGGTGGTGCTGCTGGACCGCTGTCTGGAACCCTACCCGCGGCGCAGCAAATACGATCTGGTGGGCATTGACAACCGCCGGACTGCCTATCTGGCCACGGAACACCTCATCCGCGCGGGCGCCAAGCGGATTGCATTCTTCGCCCGGCCGAATTCGGCGCCTACCGTCGATGCCCGCATCGCCGGTTATCGCGAGGCGCTGATTTCTCTCTCCCAACAGCATGACCGCGATCTGGTGAAGCTGGGAGACCCAGCCGACACGGTGTTCATCAAGTCCGTCCTGAAGAAAGACCGCCCGGATGCATTTCTCTGCGCCAATGACCTCACGGCCGGCGGGCTCATGCACACCCTGATCTCTCTGGGAAAAGGCATTCCAACTGACATACGGATCGTCGGGATCGACGATGTCAAATACGCGCGCCTGCTGCCAGTTCCTCTCACTACCCAACACCAGCCCTGCCGCGACATCGGCCGTGCGGCGCTGGCGGTAATGTTGGACAGAATCGCCAATCCTGATTTGCCTCCTCGGGATGTATTGTTGGGATGCCAGTTGATGGTTCGGCAGTCCTGTGGCGCTTCGCGGAATTCCTGAAACTGCGGCGTCTCTTTGCAGCGATGCCTGGATATTGATCGATCCTGGCGACGCAGTCGCTTCCCTGACGAACAAAACCGACACCAACCCACGGACAATTGTACAGACAACTTTTTGCAACCTGTCCGCAAATTATATTGACAACTTCCAGCGCTCAACGGTACAAGTTGCCCGAGTGGTGCCTGGGCCTCCAGTCCCGCGGCAACCTGCGCAGCAGATGGCATGAGCGCGCCGCGTGCCCCGAAGGTTGGGCCCCACGCTTCCACGTCGAAGGGGCAAAAAATGAATACTCGTTGTTCGATTTTGAACTACCTCTCGGGATCGACTCACAAGTTCTCCCTCCCCCGGCCGCAGAACGCCGGCAACTCCCGCCGGCCGCCTGCTGGACGGTACGCCTTCAAGTTCCGCGGAACCGTCCTGGCTTTCATAGCAGCGCTCGTAATGGTCTCTTCGGCGTTTGCGCAAGTGAGATTCGGGACCGTGGTGGGCGTGGTGTCGGATGCCAGCGGGGCCACCGTCTCGGGAGCCACGGTGAAACTGACCAATCTGGGCACCAACGAAGGCCGGACGGTGCAATCTGGGGTTGCGGGGAACTACACGTTTCCCAATCTGATGGCCGGAATGTATCGGGTCGAAGTCGAGATGTCGGGCTTCAAACACTTCATTCAGGACCGCGTGGAAGTTCAGGTCGATGTGACCACGCGTGTGGACGCAAACCTTCAAGTTGGCAATGTGACGGAGACCGTCGTGGTGACCAGCGAGGCGCTGCCATTGCAGACTGACAGCGCATCTCTAGGGACGACCATTGGCCAGAAAGAGGTCGAGAGCATTCCTCTGAGCGGTAGGAATATCAATAACATGCTGACGCTGGTGCCAGGTGTGGTCGCTCAGGGCGGCACGTATGGCAACGCGGTTAACAACCAGGGCGGCGGCGCCAGGACAAACGCCATTGGGTTCGGCAATTACGCGATTGGTGGCGGCTTCGGCAACCAGAGCTCGTTCTTTGTTGACGGCGTCCCGTCGAATGCAGTGGCCGGCAACCTGAACGCGCTCATACCTTCGCAGGACATCGTACAGGAATTTCGCGTTGCCACCAATAACGTCAGCGCCGAGTACGGAAGTTATGCCGGTGGCGTGATCAACATGACCACCAAGTCCGGGACCAACGCTTTCCATGGGAGCGGGTACGAGTATCTGCGCAACAAGGTTCTGAATGCGAACGACTATTTCACGAATCTTGCAAAGTTGCCTCGTCCTCCACTCGTCCAGAACCAATTTGGCGGTACTGTCGGTGGTCCACTAGTGAAGGACAAGACGTTCTTCTTCGCAGGTTTTGAGCGCCAGGCCATCAGCAGCGCAACCCAGGTGGGACAATACACAGTTCCAACCGCGGCGGAATTGGCGGGTGACTTTTCGGCTCCAGGGCTGCCCAAGATCTACGATCCAACCCAGGCCCCGGGAACCCAGTTTCAGTGCAATGGAGTGCTCAACGTAATCTGTCCGAACCGTCTTGACCAGGCGGCGGTCAAGATCATGACGCTCAATTATCCACGTCAGAACGTTCTAGGGGCGTTAACGCAGAATTTTGTTGCTGCAACGAAGATCGGCGGTATCAACCAGCAGGTCAACATCCGGCTCGACGACCGTCTCTCGGACAAGAACAACTTATTTGGCCGGTACACATATTGGAAAGCGGACAGCAATCCGTACGATGCATGGGGTACTCAAACGCAGGGTCAAGGCCACACCGGGATCTACACCCATGAGGCCGTCGTGGGCGATACTCACGCCTTTAACCCGACCACGATTCTCGACGTGCGGTTGGCCTATCTGCGTGTCTTTCAGCATGAGTATCCGGACAGCAACGGCGTGGATCTGTCCCAGTTCGGGCCCGGGTGGGCAGCTCTTAAGAGTCAGCTCTTGGCGCCGGCGAACTGGCCATCCATGAACTTCTCAGGCGATAATCAGAACCTAAGTGCAGACAACGGCATTGGCTCACAACTTTTCTGGACCCAGAACGTGTATATGCTCTCGGGAAATCTCACGAAGATTGTGGGTCGCCATCAGTTGAAGTTTGGTGGCTCGGGCCGCCATGCTCAAATGTTGCAAGCTCCAGGGAATGGAGTACTCAGGCTCGACTTCAACACAACGGCCACCTCAAACGGGGGAGTAGGCGGGAGTTCCCTTGCATCGGCATTGCTCGGAATTCCGGCCGACACGCAACTCGCACCTGGACTCCTCGGCGGATCGCGAGTGTATTACAACGCCTACGGCTTCTTTGTGGAGGACACATTCCAGGCGACGAAGAAGCTGACGCTGACGGCGGGCCTCCGCTGGGACCAGCCTGGCGCGCTGGGGGAAGCAAGCAAGAACGACACAGTGTTCCTGCCGAAAAAGCCGAGTCCGCTGGGAACAATCGTCAATCCGGCCACAGGGCAAAGCCAGCAACTTATGGGGACCGTCGCGCTGACGGGTTCGGCGGATTGGTCCTCCAACCTGGAAGAGTACTTGCATTGGAAGTTGTTTTCGCCCCGCCTTGGCCTGGCCTACCGCGTCACGGATAAGACTGTCGTGCGGGCTGGCTATGGCCTTTCATATCCCCCCACCGTCCTGAGTCAAGACGGGCCAAACTTGTCGCCAGTCAATAATGCGCCGACCTTCTATCCCGCATCCACCCCAGGGCTCTCAGTGTCTAACCCGTATCCCACATCGGCGGGGGGGATCAATCCGCCGTTACGAAGGAATGTAACGCCTGCCAACTTCTACGGGCAGCAGGTGTTTGTCATGCATGTACCGGGCGATCATATGGGTTATGTGCAACAGTGGAACACTGCTGTGGAGCGACAGATCGGCAAGGATGCATCGCTCACTGTTGCGTACGCGGGATCAAGGGGGACCCACCTGCTCATGCAAGGCTGGGCCACTGTCTCGAATATTGGGCTTGAATCAGATAGCTGACCAGTACCTAGCACTGGGCACTGGTTCCGGTGCAGGGCAGTTGAACCAGGCTCTCCCGAATCCATTCGCCGCGTTGCTGCCAACCTCGCAGACATTCCTGTCGGCGCCGACGATTACTCGCGGCCAACTGCTAAGGCCGTTCCCCCAGTATGGCCGAGTTTTACAGCTCGATCCTCACAAAGGCGTTACAAATTACAATTCGCTGCAGACCTCCTTTATGAAGCGGTTTGGCGCTAATGGCATCCTCAGTGTTGCCTATACCTATTCAAAACTGAAGTCGAACACCGACTCTTCGAGCGCTTTCCTTGATGAAGGGTTTATTTTTGGTGGTTCGGCCCAGGACAACAATCATCCGGAGCGGGAGTATTCGGTGAGCTCTTACGACGTGCCTCACAACTTTTCGGCGGGCTACGGCGTTGACTTGCCCTTCGGACGCGGTAAGCACTTTATGGGTGACACTCATGGAGTCGCTAACGCAGTCATCGGCGGGTGGCGAGTCAATGGCATCACCACTTTCCGTAGCGGCGTTCCCATAAGTGCATACCAAACCTTCCTGTCTTCAACTCTGAGCAACCTCGGAGGCGGACAAGGGTATTTTGGGGCGCAAGGCCTGTGGATGCGGCCTGACTTCAATCCTGGGTGCAATCTGAAGGTACCGGGCTCGCGGCAGCAGCGGGCGCTGACGGGATGGTTTAACACGGCCTGCTTCACCCCTGTGGATACCAACAGCGTAGCGAGGTTTGGCAACGAACCTCGAAACGTTGACGCGGTTCGCATGGATCACGTGAATAACTGGGATTTGTCGATCTCGAAGCGTAATGACATCACCGAACGTGTATACGTGCAGTTTACGGCGGAGTTCTTCAATGCGTTCAATCATGTGCGCTTTGGCGCTCCCGATAACAATGTCGGTTCTCTTCCGACGGCTCTCAACGGGCACTTCGGTATCGTGACTTCGCAAGCCAACCCGCCTCGAGCGATTCAGTTCGGTCTGCGACTTGGATTCTAATGGCCATTCAACGGCGCCGCCCGGAAATGGGCGGCGCCAGCAAGTCTCAGCAGGATCAATTTCATTCAACAGCAAGGGGCTCTCGGTCATGTCGTCTTCTCGACTCATCCTTCTCGTATTGTGTTCAGCGTTGCTAGGTTTACCAACCCCAGTTGCAATTCTCGCCCAAGACCGTTCTGCCGCGGAGCCCGCAAAGGTAGTCGTGCGGTCCGACGGCACGGTTGAAGTTCCGGCCCAAGTTGTACCCATGTCGACCTTCCTGAGTCCGGAGGCCAAGGCCTACGTCACTCAGCACCTGAAGGACATGCAAGACCCGGAAATCCTCAAGGCGGATGACGGAGTCCCGCGCTTCATGAAGGGATATCTGGCGCGCGACTACGAGGTTTTTGCTGTCACCAAAAAAGATGAGAAAGTTGCCGGCGTGCATGTTTACCGGTACATGCCGAAAGCGGGAGTGGCTGACAGGAACAAGAAGAGAGTCTTGATCAACCTTCACGGCGGAGGCTTTTCCGGTTGCTGGCCAGGCTGCGCCGAACTGGAGTCCATTCCGGTTACTGCGCTTGCGCAGATCGAAGTTGTCAGTGTTGATTACCGTGAAGGGCCCGACTACAAGTTTCCCGCCGCCAGTGAAGATGTCGCGAACGTCTACCAGGAACTGCTGAAGACTTACCAAGCGAAGAACATCGGCATCTACGGATGTTCCGCCGGGGGGATGCAAACCGCTCTCTCTGTGGCTTGGTTTCAGGCCCACAATCTTCCAGCGCCGGGCGCGATCGGAATCTTCTGCGCGGGCGCGGGTGGTGTGTTCGGAGGCGATGCACTTTACACCGCAGGACCCCTGGGCGAGGCTCGCATGGCGCCGCCCACGCCGCCAACACCAGGGCAAAGGCCTCCTCTCGGTTACTTCGCCGGGACCGACCCCAAAGACCCGCTGGTTTCACCCGTGAGTTCGCCGGAAGTTTTGGCGAAGTTCCCGCCGACGCTCATGATTACGGGCACGCGAGGCTTCGAGCTGAGTGGGGCGTTGTATACCCACGAGCAGCTGGTGAAAGCAGGCGTGGACACGGAGCTTCACGTTTGGGAAGGACTGTTTCACGGGTTCTTTTACAACGCAGATGTCCCGGAGTCAAAGGATGCACTCAACGTGATAGTGAAGTTCTTTGACCGGAACCTGGGAAATTAGTGAACTGCGGTTGAGCAGGAATGACCAGTATTTCATCTGTCGAACGAGGGAATATGCGCAAAGCGAGATTTTCGTACCTGGTGATTCTAGCGGTCGTCCTGGCAAGTAGTTTTAGCCTGGCCGCCAGCCCCGAGAATTCCCCTGCCGGTTGGCATTGGGTGAGTGCCTGGAGCACTGCAGTACACACTCCATTACCGTTTCCCGGACTTCCCCCAGCGCCGGTATTCGAGAAGCAGACAATTCGGCTTGTAGTGCGTCCGACCATCGGCGGCGAGCGGGTTCGGATCCGGCTCTCCAACGCTTTTGGAGCGACCGCTCTTTCGATTGGCGCCGCTCATATCGCGCTCACAAAAGACAAGGCCAGCATCGTGCCGGAATCCGATCACCCCCTCATTTTTGGAGGACGAGCCTCGGTCAGCATTCCTCCCGGCGCTCCCATTTTGAGTGATCCGGTTGATTTGAAGGTGTCCGCTTTTACAGAGATCTCGGTAAGCCTCTACTTGCCGGACCAGACCCCGTCCTCGACGTACCACTTCTGGGGACAGCACGAAACTTATGTTTCCGAGGCGGGCGACTTCACCGCCAAGGACATGCCGAACCCAACCACGAAGTCCTCCTGGTACTGGCTCGCCGATGTCGAGGTCTGGGCCCCCGATCAAGCCGCCGCGACAGTCGCGTTTGGCGATTCCATCACGGACGGAGTAGGAGCCAAGCAGGGCGACTACACCGATTGGCCGGACATGCTGGCCAAGCGCCTCACGGACGAGAAAGCTGCGCCGCCGTTAGCGGTGGTGAACGAAGGCATCGGTGGGAACCGTGTCCTTTATGACGGCGCGGGTGTGAGCGCGCTGGCCCGCTTTGATCGCGACGTCCTGGCGCAACCGGGAGTGAAGAACCTGATTATCCTGGAGGCAATCAACGACATTGGCTGGCCGCACATGAAGCCGCCCGGTCCGCCCAACGGCGATGCGCCGCGCGAAATGCCATTCGTCCATCAGATGGTCACTGCGCAGGACCTTATTATGGGTATGCAGCAGCTGATTGATCGGGCGCACCAGCACGGAATCCGGGTGTTTGGTGCAACGCTGACTCCTTATGAGGGCGCCGGCTACTACAGCGACGATGGCGAGGCCACCAGGCAGGAGGTGAATCGCTGGATCCGGACGAGCGACAAGTTCGACGGGTCCTTCGACTTCGATGCGGCGGTGCGCGATCCGAACCATCCGGGAATGTTTCTGGCTGCTTATGATTCGGGCGACCACCTTCACCCCAGCGCCGCCGGTTATAAAGCCATGGCGGAAGCTGTGGATCTCGCCGTGCTGAGGGGAAAGAAAAGTGCTCCCGCGAAGAAGTAATGCCCGGGCGACGAGATTGTTAATGAGCCAACTCGGAAAACTCGCTCTGGTAGTGGCGCTCGCGGCTGGGGCTGGCTGGACGCAAGACATCATGGCGCGCCGGCCAAGCACCAACATTCCGGATGCGGAATTTCCTCGTCTCAACAACGACCTGAGCGCAACCTTCCGGATAAAGGCGGATCAGGCGCAGAGGGTTCAGCTGCAACTGGATTTTGGCCAGTTCTATGACATGGTGAAGAGCGCGGACGGCTTCTGGGAAGTAACCACTAAGCCGCTCTTGACCGGCTTCCACTACTACGCAATTGCCGTAGATGGGTTCCCGGCGAACGATCCCGGGAGCCGGACCTTTTTTGCCGCCCGCAAAGAAGTGAGCGGGCTGGAAGTCCCGGGTAAGGACTCCGATTTTTTTGCAGTGAAGGATGTGCCCCATGGTAGCGTGCGCACCGAGTGGTACTACTCGCGCACAACTGGAGAGACACGAAGGGTTTTTGTCTACACGCCACCGGGATATGACCACAGTGGCGTACGGTACCCAGTTCTGTATCTGCAACATGGCTACGGCGAGGACGAGTCGGGATGGAGCGATCAGGGCCATGAGAATTTTATTCTCGACAACCTGATTGCCGGCCATAAAGCCAAGCCGATGATCGTCGTGAACGAGAATGGGCAGCCCGGCCCACGATTTCAGCCGCCCGGGCCGGTGCGCGCTGGAGAGAAGCCGCCACCGGTCGAGAATCTCGCGCGCTATTTCATGGAGGATCGCTACGCAACCTTTGACAAGATTGTTTCTAACGACTTGATTTCCTATATTGACGCCAACTTTCGCACCGTGCCGGACCGCCGGCACCGGGCGATTGCCGGCCTCTCCATGGGCGGCGCGCAAGCCCTTCGCATCGGACTCGGCCATCTTGACGAGTTCGCATACGTCGGTTCTTTCAGCCCGGCGATTTACATCAGCGACATTGCGAAGGATTACGACGGGGAGCTGGCCAATCCGGCAAAGCTGAATCGGCAACTCCGCCTGCTGTGGATAGGAATTGGCAGCGACGATTTCCTGTTCGCGCCGGTAAGGCAATCTCACGAGACACTGGAGAAAGCTGGAATCAAACACGTGTGGGTTGAAACGACCGGGGCCCACGTATGGACGGTGTGGCGCAAGTATCTGGCCGATTTTGCGCCAAGGTTGTTTCAGTAAGGATTCTGCCAGGCTGCGAGTGGGGATGTTGGAAGGAACGCATGACTAAACCGGCGGTGATGGTCGGCTTGGGTGAAGTCTTGTGGGACCTTCTGCCGTCGGGAAGGGTGCTGGGCGGCGCGCCCGGCAATTTCGCCTATATGACCAGTGTCCTGGGAGATGAGGGTATCGTAGCCAGCCGCGTAGGCAATGATGACCTCGGACGGGAAGCCTGCCGGGTCATGCAACAGCTCGGCCTGAGTACGGCTTACCTTCAACACGACGACCGGTACGAGACCGGCACCGCCACTGTGTGCATAGACGATGGCGGCCAGCCGACGTTCATCATCAAGGAGCCGGTCTCGTGGGATTTCCTGCAATGGACGCCCGAATGGGAACAACTGGCGAGGCGAGCCGACGTCATTTGTTTCGGCTCGCTGGCGCAGCGTTCTGCCACTTCCGCCGCTACCATCGAGCGGTTCCTGCAAAGCGCACAGGAGAATGCTCTCCGTATCTGTGACGTGAACCTGCGCCAATCCTTCTACAGTCGGGACGTGCTAAGCGGGTCCTTTCAGCGTGCGCATATTGTCAAGTTGAATGAGCCCGAATTAGTTCAGGTCTCGAAGTTGCTCAATCTGGGCACTGGGAACGATGAGGCGCTGGCCAAACGGCTGTTAGCGGAGTGCGGTTTGCGGCTGGTATGTGTAACCCGGGGAGACCGGGGCAGCCTTCTGGTGTCGCAGGCTCAAACCGTTGAGCATCGCGGTTTCCACGTTAAGGTGGCGGATGCGATCGGCGCCGGAGATGCTTTCACGGCCTGCCTTGCCCACTACTATCTACGCAGACAATCACTGGAAGACGTGAGCGAGTTTGCCAACCGCGTCGCATCCTGGGTTGCGACGCAACGGGGCGCCACGCCACCGATTAGCCCCAGCCAACTGCAACACATCTTGAATGGTGTTGTCATCCGATAGGACGACGAGCTTCCGTACAAGAACCCCGTTTTGGCAGGAAAATCTTCGCAAGGAGTGCCAGATGAAAAGGCTAGAGATTGCCGTAGGAATGGTAATTCTCGGCGTCCTCGCTACCGGCGCCGCGCCGGCGGCAACCAATGCCAGCCCCCGTGGTCATTGGGTCAGTGCCTGGGGAACCTCCGTACACCTTCCACTTCATTTTCCGGGGATGCCCGGTGAACCTCCGTTGGAAGACAAGACGGTTCGCATGGTGGTGCGGCCCACCATCAGTGGGTCGAAGCTGCGCATACGGTTTTCGAATGAGTTTGGTACGTCCGCCCTGGCGATTGGCGCGGCCCACGTTGCCCTGGCCGGCGAAGGCGAGAAGGTCCAACCGAAAACGGACCGGGCTTTAACCTTTGCAGGAAAGCCGTCGGTCACCATTCCTCCGGGCGCTCCCATAGTCAGCGATCCCGTCGAGCTTTCCGTGAAGGCATTCGCGGAGATTTCGGTCAGTATCTATCTAGCCGCGAGCCCACCGGTACTGACGTGGCACTCGCCCGGGCAGCGCGAATCCTATGTTGCGGGCCCGGGCGATCTCACTGAAAAAGCCGAGTTGCCTGGGGCGGAGCACAAGCCTGCGTGGTTCTTCCTGTCGAGCCTGGAAGTCTGGGCGCCTGCTTCTACGACTGCCATCCTTGCCTTGGGCGACTCGATTACGCAGGGCACGAGTATGAAGCCCGATGAGCTTTACACCGACTGGCCTAACCAGTTGGCGCGGCGTCTCGCTGGCCAGGGAGGTTCCGAAATCGCGGTGATCAATGAGGGAATCGGCGGGAACCGGATCCTGCACGATGCCGCTGGAGTAAGCGCGCTGGCCCGCTTTGATCGCGACGTTCTCGCCCAGCCGGGTGTGGCCACGCTGATCGTGCTGGAAGGAATCAATGACATCGGGTTTCCGCGCATTCGGTTTGCGGAGTTGAAAAACCTTCCGGCCCCGCGGGAAAACCCGTTCGCATCGCAAAAAGTTTCGGCGGAAGAGATCATTGACGGTCTTAAGCAAATCATCGGGCGCGCCCGTGCGCACGGCATGCGGGTCTTTGGCGGCACCCTGACGCCATTTGAAGGCACCAACTCATACGACGCGGAGGGGGAAGTCATTCGCCTCGAAGTGAATAAGTGGATCCGCACCACCGATGCCTACGATGGTATCTTCGACTTCGACGCGCTTTTACGCGATCCGGCACACCCATCAAGATTGCAGGAAGTCTACGATTCCGGAGACCACATTCACCCCAGCCCCGCCGGATACAAAGCGATGGCGGGTTCCATTTCCTTGTCGCGGTTGCGTGGGCGGCATCCGTGATTCGTCCGGGCGGGACGGTGAATAAGACCAATGAAGTGCGATCACTGCGGAGGATTCAGTCTCATCCCAACCTATTCTTTCTATTGATCTTAGCGGAGCGTCATTGCTCGGCAGCATTTCTGCCCATATTCCGTCGTTGACGATGTTGCCGCCGTGCTCCAGAAATTGTCCGTACAAGTATTTCGAGATTGGCGCTCCGGTCTCCGAGGCGTCGATGCTCACGTTGACCGATGGAGTCTGCCCGCGAAGAAAAGAAATAGGAGAGATAAAAAATGTGGCGAGGAGAAGAACTCGCGCTAAACCATTTGGAGTCCTGAATACTGAACGCATGGCATGACCTCCTGAGTTCAACCAATCAACTCAACAAAATCAGCTCAACAAAATCCGGCGCACTTCCCCTTCAGGATCATCCACCATGCGGCATTCATTGTCGAAGACCATAGTTTGGCAACGCGTCGCATCGCTCGGCGTCCAGGTCAAGCCTGGCTGGCTGGGGTTCCCTGTTCGGGCAAAGTTTGCCCACGCATTGGCCATCTTTTTCGCCAGCGCTTGCGCCTCCGGTGGTATTGCCAGTGCCCTGTTCGCATCGTTTCGTGTTGTCGAAGCAGAAGGCAAGCTCGGCCGTATGCCATGCGCCGGCAATGCCGTCCAGCATGGGCGATTGCCAAGTGAACATATATTGATAAACAGGCGCTCCCTGCTGCTCGTACTTCAGTTTCACCATCCGTTGCAGGTTGTTGCGCGCGCTCAAGCCTTGAACGCCGTAGGACAGTGTGCGAATGCTCTTCTCCGGATGCGCCTTCTTCATCGCAGCGATCAGGGCAGTGGCCTTTTCCTCCCCGAGCGCTTTGGCCAGCGTCGCATGCCAATCCACCTCACTGGGATTCGAGCTGAAGCGCATGCCTTCTTCGCTCACGGAACCGATCAGCATAGGCACATTCTTCGACGTCGCGGGAGCGACATCCAGGAAAGATCGCAGCGTGATGATGCGGCCATCCACGGTCGGGCCCCAGCCCACGCGTGGAACTTTAGGCGGCGCGGATCCCGGTCCGCCCAGGCCTTGGAACGGCGGATTCATCCTGGTGCTGACCGTATTTCCGGCAGCGAACAACTTGGCCCATTCCATCTTCTGTAACGAGGCAAAGTCGTTCGGCGCGAGCCCAAGTTCCTTCAGCACTTGCCCGGAGAATTCCTTGGATTGCTCGCCGCTTGGGCTATTGCCTCCGCCTCCGGATTGCACCGAGGCGCGATGGATCAGTCCAGCCGCCGACGGCATGCCCAGCAGGCAGGTCACTTTGGATCCGCCGCCGGACTGGCCATAGATCATCACCTTGTTGGGATCGCCGCCGAAGTTCGCGATATTCTCCTGCACCCACCGCAACGAGGCCACCAAGTCGGTCATTCCCACGTTGACCGACTCCTCGTAATCGGCGCCACCCACTTCCGACACATCGAAGAATCCCAGGACATTGAGGCGGTGATTCACTGCAACCTGCACGACGTCGTGATGACGGGCCATCTGTGCGCCTTCGTGCGAGGGCAGCTCATAAGACGAGCCGAAACTGAATCCTCCGCCATGAAAGTACACCATCACGGCGCGCGAACCCGTCAGGCTGGGGGTCCAGAGGTTCAGCTTGAGCATGTCCTCGCTCGTGTAGCCGTCATCCCAGTCCTGCAGGAAGGACTGTTCGACGGCGGTGTAGTTGTGCAGATTCTGGGGACAGTTGGCACCGTAGATGAGAGCGGGGTATTCGTCCTTCCAAGGTTTTGGAGGCTTTGCCGGTAGCCAGCGATTCTCGCCGCCGGTGTCCTGGCCGTAGGGGATTCCCTTGAATGTGAAAACGCCGCCATCGACAAATCCGCGCACCTTGCCATATTGCGTGTTTGCCACTGCGGTGCGCGGCGTGCTGCAGTTTCCCGGCTCCTGGTGCGCTGCGGTCTTGGTGTTATCGAGCGCAACGCTCGACTTGCTTACGGCGAGACCGAGGCTGGCAGTCGCCGAAAGCCGCAGTAGGTCGCGGCGACTAAGACGCTCGCCATTGCCAGAATTTGAATGGGACATGAAGGCTCCTCATTTGGGTTGGTGGGGCTGCTCACCTGAGTCGAAGTTACGGACCGCCATAAAGGCCTCTTTTAGGATTCAAGCGGGATGACTGTGCCGGTTCGCAGAACTTCTGACTATACGAACGTCCTCTCATCGGGAACAAGGTGAATTAATCGCTATATTCTCATCGACTCTATCGATGAGTTAGGGGGCGGTCCGAGCCTCCAGGGCGGGTACTGCCTCGGATGACGGTTTCAAATCAGCTGGACTTCCGCTTCCATGCCGAACAAGGCAGCAAGGGCACTCACCTCGCGGCTGCACCGTCGCCAGCTCAGAACGAATACTTCAGTCCTACTTGAAGCTGGCGCATCGGGAGGGCCGTCGAGCTGATAACGCCGAAGCCCTGATGCGCGGCATTGGCTGGCGCTCCCGGAAATGCCGCACCGGCCAGGATGTTCCCGTTAGGCGCGGCCCATACGGGGTGATTGAGTACGTTGAAAGCTTCCAGCCGGAACTGGAGGGTCTGGACTTCCTTATGACCAATGCGGAATTGTTTGTGTACCGCAAGATCGAACGCCTGAAATGCGGGTGAAGTCATCGAACTCCGCCCGACATTGCCGAAAGTTCCCGCGGGCGCCACGACGAACGTGGCGGGGTCGTACCACGATATCCCTTGACTCCCATGGGGATGGCTCGAAAGGTACCCATTGCCGGTCCCCGAGTAGCTAGGGCGATCGGGTAATGGATTGTTGGTGCCGGCATTATTGAAGCCGATGTTGAGGGACTGCGGAACGCCGCTCTGGATGGTCGTGTTCGCGCTCAACTGCCACCCTCCCACAATGCCGTCGGCGACCGAGTTGTTAATTCCCAGGAGCTTGCCCTTTCCTATTGGTATGTCATAGAAGGCGCCAAGCACCCAACGGTGACGAACGTCGAAGGACGATAGCCCGCGCTCGCAAACCACGCATCGGCTATCTTGCGGAAAGAGCGTGTCATAGCCCTGAGTGCGGGTGCCGCTGGCATCGTCGATCGACTTGGACCACGTGTAATTCGTGGTCAAGCTGAGGCCTTGGCTGAATCGCCGCGTAAGTTTTACACTGCCGGCGTTGTAGCCTGCGTTGAAACCGTCATCGACGTACGAGATAACCCCAAAGTTGGGAAACGGGACGCGTGAAGTGGGGTTGCCAGTAGTCCCGGGGACTGCTTGGTTGACGTTTCGGAAGCCGTAGAGATGCCGGCTCTGCGACCCAAGATAGCCGACTTCCACCACCCAGTTGGCGCCGAGTTGCCGTTGCACGTTGAGCAGGTACTGCATGGTGTAGGAAGTGGCATGGTTGTACGCGGCAGACAACGCAAATGGCGGTGGCACCTGGGCTACAACTCCGTTTCCGCCGGGGATCGAATTGCCCCAGGTCAGTGTCGGACTTCCGGCGTTGGAGAAGAAATCCACGCGAGCCGCGATATTGCGGGCCATGTCGAAGTACATGGAGTTGCCGATGTCTTGCATGTAAAAGATGCCAAAGCCGGTGCGGATCACCGTCTTGTCATTCGGCGAGTAGGCGATGCCAACCCGCGGCGCGAAGTTCTTATACTTGGTCTCCAACAGGTTGTGATCCAGACCGCCACCGCAGACCGCCTGCGTGCTGGTCCAATGGATGTTCAGGCCTTGATACGGGTCGGTGCAGCCGCTCTGCCGCACGAAGTAGGGCCAATCGGCCTGGGGAGCGTTGGCAGTCGTTATGAACTTCTGTATTTTCACATTGAACAGGTTGCCCAGCGTATTGGTGAAGGGCGGCGTCAATTCGTAGCGCAAGCCCAGGGATAACGTCAGCTTGGGCAGTATCTTCCACGTGTCATCCACAAACATGTGCTCGACGTTGCGCTGGTACTTCGCACTGGCAATGGCGACCGCATTGGTCGATTGGAAAAGGTCTCCTAGCAGGAACTCAGCGAAGGCATAGCCGCCGGTTTGGTTTGCGGGGTTCCGGGTCGAGTTGGCCTGGAATACAAAGACGCCCCGAGAGAACTGGTTGCCTATCTGGTTATAATTTTGCCGGTTGTACTCGAACCCGAGAGCGAAGGCGTGTTTGCCATGGACCCAGGATAACTTATCCACAAATTGCAGAGTGTTGTTGTTGTTGGCGTATGGACCGTCGTTGGCATCGCCGATTGCGGTATACCCGCCCCCGTTAAACACTGCGTTCGGAATTCCCCAAGTGACTGGAGCACCGGGGTTTTGGCCCGGTATGCCTAATTCCGAAACTACATCCTTGGTGCCGGAGAGCAGGGTGCCTAGAGAGTTATAGAATCGCGAGTAGCCGAAACGGGCTTCATTCACGAGTGTAGGTGTGAAGGTCCGGGTGTTGGAGCCGGTGTATTGTTCGTAGTTGGTCAGGACCTTCGTTCCCGCAAGGTTTAGGCCTTGGGTGGACTGGTTTTCGTCGCCCCAGTTATATCGTCCCATCCACTGCGACTTCGACGATTCGTTGAAATCAATCCTTAGAACAAATCCGTCCCGGTTGATGGGTTGGGAACTGGTCTGGGCAAAGTTGTTTGTTCCGAGCGTCGGTGCAGAATTGTAGTATTTCAAGAACTTCTGCGAGATCGGGTCCAACCGGTTGCTGGGAATGATGTTGCCAGGGAAGGGCAACCCAGTGGTCGGATCGTAGATGATCGTAGAGGGCAAAAGCTCGCTGAAGTCGCCATTAAACATCTTCGCAGTCGGTACGGTAAACGTGTTCAAGACGCTCTGCCGGCTACGAAAGGCCTCATAATTCGACATGAAAAACAATTTGTCGCGACCGTTAAACAGGTGGGGAATACGCACTGGTCCGTCCAATTCGAACCCGTAGTCGTTCCACTTGAACGGGTTCTTCGGCTTGGCGGTGGTGAACTGGTACTGTTTAGCATCCAGCACGTCGTTTCGGAGGAACTCGAAGAGAGTGCCATGATACTTGTTGCCACCCGACTTGGTGAGCACGTTCACCTGAGTGCTTTCATGGCCGTACTCCGCAGGATAAACGCCGTCTTGGACCTTAAACTCCTGAATGGCATCGATGGAAGGAAGCGCGATGTACGTATTGAAGTTCACGTCAGTGTTGTTGACGCCGTCAAGAGTGTAGTAGTTGAAGAAGATGCGCTGCCCGCCGGTGGATATCGATTGCTGGGCGCGATCGCCCCCCTGGCGGGAGCCCGCTTGACCGGCCGCAGGAGCGAGTACGTTCACGTTGGGCGAAAGCGCGACCAGATTCAGGTATTGCCTTCCGTTCAGAGGTAATTCCGTCACCACTTTGTTTGTGATTACCGTGCCGAGCGTTGCCGTCTCGGCTTGCAGCAGAGTTGCGTTGGCGGCAACTTCGATGTGCTCGCTGGTCTGGCCCACCTGGAGCACGACGTCAAGGCGCAGCACTTGTTGAACCTGAAGTTGGAACGGTTCGCTGGTCGCTACTTTAAACCCCTGAACTTCCGTTTTCAGAGTATATGAACCCGGTGGGACGGACGGAAAAGAGTAGACGCCCGCGTCCGTGGCGGCTGCATTGCGGACTGCGTTGGTGTTGATATTGGTTAAGGTAATGGATGCTCCGGCTATCACCGCTCCCGAAGGATCGGTCACCCGTCCTGTGATTTCACCGAAGGTCTGAGCGTACAAGCCAGAACAGCTCGCTACAACCGCGAGAACAAGCAGGGTTTTCAAGCTGCGCATCGTCAATTTAACGTCCCTCCTCATAGAAACAACCGAGCCGGTAACTGCATCGAGAAAGTGAATGTTGAGGGCGGAGTTCCATTTCGCTCCACGCGCTTTCCATCCTCGAAGTTCGACATTTATGTGGCCACGAACCTTCTCGAGAAAATCTCAAGAAATCGTTTACCAGAGCGCAGGTTGTATAGGGGATGTAATTCTTTGTCAAGAGGATTTCCGAGGAGCAATGCAACCTACTCATAAAGAACAAGTTATCCTTACTTTAGAGAGAAAGTAGGTATCACATAGTGAAACTAATTATAAACATCGGTAAAGTCACTGATATGAAACGTAGATATATTTTCATCTGGTGAAACTAAATGTCCTTCAATGGGCGGAATCCACCTCTAGATCGTTTTTGAGAACACTGGTTCTGCCAGGGAGTACTTCGTTGGGTTGCGCAACTCGACAGCGGGTAGTACTCCTACACTCAGGGCGGCGGTGTCCTAAATTTCCAGCAATCCCTTAATATGCCGAAGGTCAAGCTGAGCTTACGCGCCTTGCGGGGATGGTCTGGGGCTTCCAGGTGTGCGTCCCCGCGGAGAAAATCCCATGGCCGTCGAGACGGCATTCGCGGCAGTCTTGACCACCTTGGCCAAGCCTGGGACGTCAGCCGGAGTCACGCGCGCTACCGGACCTGCAACACTGAGTGCGCCAATTGCCACCTTGTCGTTATTCAGTATTGGGGCGCTGACGCAGCGACACCCCAGCAATGCTTCTTCGTTATCGACGGCATAGCCTTGACGACGAACTTTGTCTAGTTCGGCGCGCAATTGGAAGATGTTCGTGATGGTCTTCGGGGTCACCCGTTGAAAGACAATTCCATTTAGAATGCGCTCGTACTCGCTGGCCGGCAGAAAGGCTGCCAACACCTTCCCCATGGCCGCTACATGGAGCGAGCGCCGGGTTCCAATTCGTGACACCAGTCGAAAGTCGTGCGGGCTTTCCATGACGTCGATATACAAGAGAGTTCCGTGGTCCAGCATTCCCAAATTTACGGTCTCTTGAGTCGAACTGCACAAGTCTGACAGGATCGGTCGCGCTACGGCCTGAAGAGTAGCACTCCGAGTTGCGCAGGCAGACATTTGCGTCAGTCTCGGGCCGATGAGGTACGCTCCTTCTTCCGTGCGTAGAAGATAGCTCTCACGCTCGAGGTGCCTCAGAAAGCGGTGGGCTGTACTCTTGTTGATTCCCGTGTCGTCGCAAATCTCTTTCAGCCCGAGGCCGACTGGGGAGTTTTGTAAAGTTTCGAAAATTCGCAAAACCTTCGAAATTACACCCACAGACGTGGTTGCCGGCCTGTCCACCTGCCTCGGCGGTTGCCCCGCAGGCGCCTTCTGAGGGGTTGATAGTACCTGCACAAAGACCTCCACCGACGACTCCAGTCTAATGTCCCGGAACATTACCACAGAAACAGACGAATGCAAGTCCCTTGTGTCAGTTATTGAGACACGATTCATGAAATCTTAGACAGCAAGAACCGGGCCAGAGAATGCGCATCCCTATCCTACTGAGGAAACTAACCTGTCACGTTAGACCTTGAGGGCGTAGTCTCGAACGGGCGTGTCTTGCTGGACGCTGTGTCGATGCACGCACCACCAAATTGTCAATTTTCTGCGAGCGTTTTTTGAATGAGCGTCAAAGGAATTCGGCGGGTGTGAACGAGCCCAGTCACCCGAACCGTGCCGATTGCGCTGATCGTCTCCGGGGACCGTAGTAAGGACTGTGTCCTATGCCGTGATCAGGCAAGCCATGTGCGGTCGCGGGAACTCAACGTGCAGACTCCCGTCGGCAACCGCAACTTTGATGCCGAGGTCGGCCGGGTAAAGAAGCTTCGCTTCATATGACGTCCAGGGAACCTTGGTGACGGACGCACCGTCAATTCTCCACACTCCGAGCACAGTCTGTTGCGGAGATCGCATTCCCAATGCAAGCGGCGCGATGCGATCGGTGACGTCTGATGTTCCGAGAGGATAGAACGGCACCGATGCTGGAATGTGTTTGCGGAGAACTTCTTTGTAAACCCGGATCCCCTCGGCCACCTGCGCCAACACTTGTGGAGCGATGGAATCAAGCCGCCCGCTCTGGTGAATGCGGCACAGCATTGCTGTGACCATGTTGAAGCTCGCCTGGTCGGCGTCGGCGTTGGCCAGTGGGTAAGTCCAGATTCCGAGCTGTTCCGGCAAGGCTGCCGCGGACGCTCCCACCAGGATGGCCGGCACCTTCAAATAGTTCTCCTGGTCGGTCATGGACTGCATTTGCAGGCGGCTAAGCATGGCGTAGTCCATGCGCCCGGCCCCGCTGCCGCAGTTTTCGATGATCAGGTCGGGATACTTCTTGACGACGCCTTCCAGCCAGGCCAGGTGCGCGCGATTGTGTTCGAGCAGACCCTGGCCGAAACTGTCGGCATTAATTTCAGTTCCCTGGAGGGTGTCGACGTTGTAGTCCATCTTGATGTAGCCGACGCCGTAGTCGCCGACGACTCTCGCGATCACCTGATCGAGATATGCGCGTACTTCAGGATTGCGGAAATCCAGCATCAGCCGCGAATTCTTGAACACTCGCTTGCCGTGCCGCATCAGGAACCAGTTGTCGGGTTTTTGGGCCAGCACCGACTTTGCTCCGGCCACTTCCGGCTCCAGCCACAGTCCCGGAACCATGCCGGCCTCCCTGATCTGATCGAGCAGAGACTTGAATCCATGCGGCCAGCGCGTTTTTGAAGGTTCCCAAGCGCCGAGGGTCTGGCTCCAGTCCTCGTCCAGTTCTGCATACCATCCCGCGTCAATGACGAAGTATTCGCATCCTGCCTTGGCCGCGGCGGCAATAAGCGGCAGTTCCTTGGCTTCGGTCGGGTCGCCCCAGAGGCAGTTCATGTAGTCATTGAAGATGACTGGGCAGCGCGAGTTGGTCTTGCTCGGCTTTACACACGCGGTGCGGCGGTAACGGGTCAAGGCCGCGACGGCATCGCCAAATCCGCCGCGCACGCACCCGACCGCTATAGGAACCGTTTCGTAGGTTTCACCCGGCTTCAGATTTTTCCAGGCTGCGGAGTGCAAGTCGTCCGGGCCGCCTAGATAGGCGTAGACATCGTCGGCATAGTTGTCGCGGGCCGAGACGTTGGAGATTTCCCAATACCAGGAGCCATTGTGTTCGATCTGCCAGAACCAGATCAGGCCCAGCCGGGTGTTTTCCGCCATTGCCATCGGCAGAAACCGTTCCGATGACCAGCTGCCGACACTTCCGGCCTGCGCTTCGGACCAACTGGTACGCTCGTTCTCTACGAAGCCCATCTCCGATGGGCGAAGCGTGTGCCACTGGCCCTCCGCCATCCAGCTATTCACGGCCAGGTGGATACGTAGCTCGCGGTCATAATCCTGTGGTGCAGCCAATCCGTGAAGCATGGCCGAACTAAGGAAATCGATGCCCGCCGGCGAGGTCCCAAAATTGTTGACCCTCGTATAGCGCCGAACCACGGGAACTCCATCAAAGGACTCGTAGAAGGATTCCACATCCAGTCGAAGGAGCGGATCGGTATGCATGCATACCAAGCGCTTCCCGGTCGGAGTCGATTCCTCGCGAGTGCCCGCAAAGAGAAGCCGAGCCCCGGGCTGTCCCATGCCGGACTTCATACCCTGATCGGGAGAGTTCTCTCCGCTGCACTGAAGGGCCACTTCGACGCCGGAGGAAACCCCGGTGCTAGGCGGCGTGGCGCCAACCGGAACCATGCGCTTTTGCCGCAGCTTTCCGGCCTTCACGTCAAAGGTGAAGGTCAGGTCGTTGGTTTTCCATTCAAATGTTTTGGCGGGAACTTCCGCCAAGGCAAATCGAGAAACCGAAGGGACAAGAGTGGCGAAGGCTGCAACGCCGCTGGACGCCAGGAATCTTCTGCGATTCATAGGAACCCCGGTCGACAGTTTAGGGGATCGGTAACTGTATCGAGACCCAATGAATTGTATTCCCGCCAGATTGGAAGCTGTCAATGTCAATACTGAGGATAGCGTTCGATGCTTTATCTCTGCGCTCGTGGCCGCGACCGTGTCTTCATTGCTGGGCGCCGTTGGCTGGATTCGCGGACGATCAGTTTCGGCTGCAGCACCACAGTTTCGGGAGCGGGCGGTACCTTGGAGTTGAGAATCGCCAGGGTAATGCGTGCGGCTTCTTCGCCAATCTGCCGACTGTGCTGGTCAATGCTTGAGAGCCCAACGCGAAGCGAATCGTCGTAGTGAAGATTTCCGCAACCCACCACGGCGATGTCCTGGGGGATGTGCATTCCTTTGTCCATGGCGCAGTTGATGGCGCTCATGGCCAGCGGGTCATTAAAACAGAAAACACCGTCGGGTCGCGGTTTAAGGACCAGCAGTTGGCTCATTGCTTCCGCTCCCCTCTGTTTGCTTTCGACATCCCCCTTGGGTTCAGAGATGATGTAATCATCGACAATCTTCATCCCGCTTTCCAGCAACGCCCGCTTATATCCTTCCAGCCGGCGCGTCCCAGGGCTGGTTTCCGGGCCGCGGATGTGAGCGATCCGCTTACAGCCAACGTCAATTAGATGTCGCGTGGCCAGGATTCCAACGGCTTCATCATCTACGCCAACGAAATTGCTGGAGAGACCCGGCAACCAGCGATCGATCAGCACATACGGTGTCTTTTGATTCTGAATTCGGAAGAACAAATCGACTGTAGAACGGCAAGAGGCAATGATCAAGGTGTCGAGGCGGCGTGCCAGCAACTGATTGATTTCCTGCTCCTCAAGCTCGGGATCTTCGTCGGACGAAGTCACAATCAGGTAATAGCCGCTCTTCCTGAGGACCTCGGAGAGAGCCTTGGCAATTTCGGCGAAGAACGGATGGAGGAGATCTGGAACCACCAAACCAACCAAGTATGTGCGCCCGGTGACCAGGCTCCGCGCGGCCAAGTTCAGCTGGTAGTCGAGCTCCTTCACGCGGGCCAAGACCCGCTCCCGGGTTTCGTCTCCTATGTCAGGATGATTGCGCAGGACTTTAGAAACCGTGATTACGGATATGCCAAGGTCTTTGGCAATGTCCTTCATTCGTACGCTCATGATTTCCCGCAGTCAGTATATAGGAATGCGAGGATATGACCTGGACGCAGCCATAGCAGGACAAAGCCGCGAATTTGACTTGCCTGCGGTAGTTGGGGGAAACTCGCCCGGTGTCTCCCAGGGTTTTTTCTCGCCGCGCCTTCGTAGCTCTCACCATGGCTGCGTCCGCCGGGAGATTGTTCGCCCAGGGGATTGCCTCCCGTGGTGTCAAGCCAGAGGCCAAACCGGCTCCCTCGGGACGCCCGTTTAACGCGCATTTCGTCGACGTGGCACGGGAAGCGGGCCTGGTGCAGCCGGTAATCTACGGAAATCCCGACTACAGCGAGTACATTCTGGAAGCCATCGGTTGCGGTTGCGCGTTTATCGACTATGACAACGATGGCTGGATGGACATCTTCCTGCTGACGGGAACGCGGCTGGCGGGTGCGCCGCGCGGAACCAGCAATCGACTCTACAAAAACAATCGTGACGGAACCTTTACAGATGTAACCGTAAAGGCGGGACTGTGGGATGTGGGCTGGGCATCGGCGGTTTGTGTTGGCGACTACAACAACGATGGGTTTGAAGATTTGTTCTGCACCTACTACGGACAGAACAAACTCTACCGTAACAATGGCGATGGCACGTTCACCGATGTTACCAAGCATGCCGGTCTGGCAAGTGAGAAACCTCGCTGGGGGGCGGGATGTACTTTTATCGACTACAACCGTGACGGGCATCTCGACCTTTTCGTCTCGAACTATATTGAATTCGATCTCAAGCGCGTTCCCAAACCTGGCGAGAACCGCTACTGCAACTGGAAAGGGCTTCCAGTGGAGTGCGGTCCCCGCGGTCTGCCAGTCGGCTACCACTCTTTGTATCGCAACAATGGGGACGGGACGTTTACCGACCTCAGCGCACTGGCTGGGATTTCCCGGATGCAAGGCAGCTACGGGATGACAGCGGTTTCAGCCGACTTCAACGAAGATGGCTGGCCAGATATTTATGTGGCGTGTGATTCTACTCCGAGTCTGTTGCTCATGAACAGTGGGAAGGGGACATTCAGCGAGGAAGGCGTCCTGCGCGGCGTCGCTCTCAGCGAGGATGGCATGGAGCAGGCGGGCATGGGCGTGGGGGTGGGAGATTACGATCGGGACGGGCATTTGGACATTTTCAAGACACACTTTTCAGACGACACCAATGGCCTCTATCACAACAATGGTGCCGGGGAATTTGACGATGTGACCAGGGCGGCCCAGATCGGCGTGGAAACCCGCTACATCTGTTGGGGAGCGGGCATAGTGGATCTCGACAACGACGGCTGGCCTGATCTGTTCATGACCACGGGCAGCGTTTACCCGCAAATCGAGAAGAAGCTGCCGCAATTTCCCAGCAAGAGTCCCAAGATCGTGTTCCGCAATCTGGGCAACGGCAAATTCGAGGAATTGATAGAGGAAGCCGGGCCGGGTATTGTCGAGCCCCATTGCAGCCGAGGCTGTGCGTTTGGGGATTTCGATAACGACGGCGACATTGACATCCTGATCGTGAATTTAAACGAACCGCCATCTCTGCTGCGCAACGACGTGCGCGGGAACAATCATTGGCTGAAGATTAAATTGATCGGAACCCGGTCCAACCGCAGCGCTATCGGCGCCAGGGTGGTTGCCCATTATGGTGGGAAGAAACAGGCGCAGCAGGTGCTGAGCCAGAGCAGTTTCTACTCCGCAAACGACCCCCGGCTTCACTTTGGGCTGGGCGCCGAGAAGTTTGCCGACCTGGATGTTTACTGGCCCAATGGGCTGACCGAAAAATATCCAAGCGTTACCGCTAATCAGTTGATCATACTTAAAGAAGGCGACAGCCAGGATGCCAAGGCCGGCAGGATAAAAGGAGAGTAGTCCTGGCGCTCGCCTTCGACCCTCGGAGATGGAGTCTTTTATTGACCGTTGACATCGGTAACTGTACCGACTATCGTCTTTCCCGTACATGGTCCGTTTCTTGTTCGCCCGAAGCAGCCGCGGAAGGCGGCGGCGCGGACGGGTAGTTCTTGCCGCGGGATTATGAGGGGCTCCAGAATGAAGGTTCATGACGCATCCGGGCCGGTGGCCAATGGGTTGATCGATGCTGCACTTGTACCCCAGAAAATTTTGTACACGGGCGCCAAGATGCCGGCAATCGGCCTGGGAACCTTTGGGTCCGACCATGTCTCGGCAGCCGAAGTGGCGAGCGCGGTGGAAGGTGCCGCCGGGATTGGATACCGGCATTTCGATTGCGCATCGGTGTATGGCAATGAACCCGAGATTGGATATGCGCTTCAGCAGGTCTGGCGCAGTTCGCTACCGCGCGAGCAGGTGTGGATCACGTCCAAGTTGTGGAACGACAAGCACGGGGAAGACGATGTAATCCGGTCCTGCAGGCAATCGCTGGCGGACTTGAGATTGGACTACCTCGATCTCTATCTGGTGCACTGGCCATTCCCCAACTTTCACCCCCCCGGTTGTGACGTGAGTTCGCGCAGCAGCGATGCGAAACCGTACTTGCATGCCAGTTTCATGAAGACCTGGCGCAAGATGGAGGAACTGGTTGACCTGGGCTTGGCGCGGCATATTGGGACCTCGAATATGACGGCGCCTAAGCTAAAGCCACTTCTGCGGGACGCACGCATCAAGCCGGCGGTGAATCAGATGGAGCTGCACCCGCACTTTCAGCAGCCCGAACTTTTCGAGTTTGTCCGTTCCAACGGCATGGTTCCTGTAGGTTACTGCCCGATCGGTTCCCCCGGGCGGCCGGAGCGGGACCGTACCGCGGAAGACTCCGTTCCCACCCAGGATCCGGTAATTGTCAAAATCGCGAATCGCCTCGGCGTGCATCCGGCGGTGGTCTGCATAAAATGGGCGGTGCAGCGAGGACAAGTGCCAATTCCGTTTTCCGCGAATCGCAGCCATTACATCGGCAATCTGGAAGGAGTGGTTGGGCCGCCGCTGACGGAAAACGAAATGCATGAAATCGCGGCTATCGACCGCAATTGCCGGCTGATCAAAGGCCAGGTATTTCTCTGGAAAGAGGGACAGTCCTGGGAAGACCTCTGGGATATGAATGGCGAGATTACCCCTCCATGACGGCTGCAACCATGCAAAGCATGCGGGCCGCGTACCTGCCGGGCAACGACAAGGTTGAGTTGCGGACGTTGCCGGTTCCGCGACCTGCGCATGGCGAGGTGCTGCTCCGAGTAAAGGCCTCAACCATCTGCGGTTCCGACATCCGTTGCATTTATCACCAGCACCTGGGCAAAGGCCCGGAGGGCTATCAGGGCGTCATTGCTGGCCACGAACCCAGCGGGCAGATCGTCGAGACCGGTCCCGGCTGCCGGCGTTTTGGAGACGGCGACCGCGTCATTGTGTATCACATCTCCGGTTGCGGCGTCTGCAATGACTGCCGCCGCGGCTACATGATTTCCTGCACCAGCGAGAAGTACCGCCGCGCCTATGGCTGGCAGCGCGACGGCGGCATGGCGGACTTCATGATCGCAGAAGAGAAAGATCTCATCGCTCTTCCCGACGAGCTTTCCTACGCCGATGGCGCGCAGGTCGCCTGCGGCTTCGGGACGGTTTACGAAGCCATCGAAAAAGTCGGGGTCAGCGGGAACCATGCTGTGCTCATCACGGGGCTCGGACCGGTAGGACTGGCCGCAGCGGCGTTGTGCCGTAAGCTCGGCGCGCAGCAGATTATCGGCATCGATATCGTTTCCGAGCGCCTGGAACTGGCGCGCTCCCTCGGGCTGTGTGATTCGGTGCTTAAATCCGGTCCCGAGAACGTTGCCGCGGTGCGAGACCTGACGCACCATCACGGAGTCGAACGCGCGTTCGATTGCTCGGCCAATGCAACGGCCCGAGCTACCGCCATTCGGGCCACGCGCAAGTGGGGAAGAATTGCCTTGGTCGGCGAAGGCGGCACAGTCGAGTTCAATCCTTCTCCCGACATCATTCACGATCAAAAGACCATTTATGGCTCATGGGTGACCACGACCTGGCTGATGGATGAACTGGTAGAGCGTCTGGTGCGTTGGAACCTTCATCCGGCCGATATCATTACGCACCGCTTTGGCCTGGAAAAAGCCGCCGATGCCTATGCCCTGATGGCCGCGGGGAAGTGCGGCAAAGTGGCGGTGTGTTCCGACGAGGAGCTGATCGCTAAATGAGTTCACCATGGGAAGAGATCCTAAAGGCCCGGCTGCCGTTCTATGGCCATCGCAATTGGATTGTCATCGCCGACTCGGCGTATCCGGCCCAATCCAGCGAGGGCGTGGAAACCATCGTCAGCGAGGAAGAACAGACGGACGTGCTCGCCAGGACGTTCGCCCTCCTGGGTGAATGCAGGCACATCCAGCCGACTGTCTACACCGACCAGGAATTGAACTTCGTTTCGGAGGCGGACGCCCGCGGGGTTACCGCTTACCGGGGACAACTCGAACGGATACTAAAAGGACAGAACGCGTGCGTCCTGCCGCACGATGAAATCATTTCCAGGCTGGACAGTGTCGGTCAAATGTTTCGCGTGCTGTTGATCAAGACCACCATGTGCATCCCTTATACTTCGGTGTTTTTCGAGCTGGAATGCGGGTATTGGAATGCCGCGGCCGAGAAGCGCCTTCGAACTGCAATGCGAAGCAGCGGGAGCAAACGGAAGGTTGCTAAGCGCAAGAGGCGGCGTTAATTGGCGTGTTCGGCAAACGGTGTTCCATCATGAAAGCACTCCTGCTGCAAAGGCCCGGCCATGCATCCCTCGAGACGGTCCCCGAGCCCTCGGTTGGCCGCGGAGAACTGTTGTTGAGAGTGAGAATGGTGGGATTCTGCGGAAGCGACTTGAATTCGTTTCGCGGATTAAACCCCCTAGTGACCTTTCCGCGGATTCCGGGCCACGAAGTATCCGCCACAATCATGGAGGGCGATGGCGATCTTACCGCCGGAACCGATGTGGCGCTCTCCCCCTATACCAGTTGCGGTAAGTGCGCCTCCTGCCGGCGGGGACGTCCCAATGCCTGCCAGTTCAACCAGACTTTGGGCGTACAGCGCGATGGCGCGCTCACTGAATTCATCGCCATGCCCCGCGAGAAGCTATATCCGACCCGGCTTTCGCGGAAGGAGGTGTGCCTGGTTGAGCCGCTCACAGTGGGTTTTCACGCGGTGGACCGTGGACGGGTCACCGCTTCCGATACGGTGGCCATTTTTGGTTGCGGAGGAGTAGGGCTCGGCGCCGTGGCTGGTTCGAGCGTTCGCGGCGCGCGCACTATCTGCATTGATGTGGAGGATGAAAAACTCCGGTTGGCGCTGGCGGCCGGCGGCGCCCATGCGATCAACAGCGCCAGCGAGCCGTTGCGCAAACGTCTGCTGGAACTGACTGAAGGACATGGCCCTGATGTCGTGATCGAAGCCATCGGATCCGCTTCGACATTCCGCGCGGCAGTCGAAGAAGTCGCGTTCACGGGCCGGGTGGTGTACATCGGATATGCCAAGGAGCCTGTGAGCTATGAGACCAAGCTTTTTGTGCAAAAAGAATTGGATGTGATGGGATCGCGCAATGCCCTGCCTGAGGATTTCCACGCCGTGATCAAGCTGCTGGAGGCGGGGAGGTTTCCTGTGGAAGAAGCCGTAAGCTTGATCGTCCCCCTTGAAGAAGCCGGGAATGCATTGCGCTCCTGGAGCGAAAGTCCGTCAAAGTTCAAGAAGATTCTCGTGTCTCTGGATCAACTATGAGCACTTACACAACCGAATCAACCACCCCGGCCGGTTCCGGCGAGCGCAGCGGCAGTCTATTCCGCACGATTGAAGGCAGGAACCTGCTGGCTCCTTTCTTATTGATCACCTCACTGTTCCTTTTGTGGGGCTTCTGCAACGGGATGATCGACATCCTCAACAAGCACTTCCAGGACACGCTGCGGATCAATAAGGAACAATCAGGCTTGGTGCAGGCCGCCAATTATCTGGCGTATTTTTTGATGGCCATCCCGGCCGGGTTGATGGCCAAGAAATTCGGCTACAAGGGCGGCATTCTGGTGGGGTTGTCGTTGATTGCGGTCGGGGCCTTCTGGTTTATACCCGCCGTCAGCATTGGCACTTACTGGGCCTTTCTCCTCGGTTTGTTTGTCATCGCCGCGGGTATGACGTGCTTAGAAACCATTGCCAATCCGTACGCGACCGTCCTGGGGCCACCCGAAAGCGGGCCGACGCGCATCAACATTGCGCAGACCACCAACGGCCTGGGCTGGATCCTGGGGCCGATCGTGGGCGGGTATTTTGTTTTTTCTGGAAACCACGGAGCCGATGCCAATGCCGGTCTTACCACGCCCTACGTGAGTATCGGCATATTTGTGCTGTTGCTGCTTGTGATTTTTGCGTTCTCGAACGTCCCCGATCTGCACGCCGAGGATGAGAGCCGCAGAGCGGCGGCCGAGACCAACCGGCTCAATCCTACCGGGGGGCAAAAGGCCGGGATCGCCATAGTTGTGGCGGCGGTCTGCGGATTGCTGTACTTCTTTATTGGCCCGATCCTCCAGTTGGTCTGGACGCTTCTGCAGATGAAGCAGGCATTGTTCCAGCCAGTGAAATACGGGTTGCTGATCGCCGCCTATGTCGCTGCTTTCTTAACCGTCTCCCGGAACTGGGACTTGTTCCGCCGCAAGCACTTCACGCTGGGCGTGGCAGCGCAGTTTCTCTATGTGGCGGCGCAAACCGGAATCTTCAGTTTCTTCGTCAACTACGTTCTGGAGAATGATCCCGGGGTGACGCGCTTGCAGGCCTCGCGGTGGCTGGGCGCTATTGGGTTCGTTTTGTTCATGGTCGGGCGCCTGTGCGGCAGCGCGGTCATCAGCCAGTTCAAGCCGGAGCGGGTGCTCGCGGCCTATTCCCTAATGAACGTCATGCTGGTCGCCATCACCATAGGCGGTGGTAAGACGGGGATGTATGCCATGTTCGCGTCATTTTTCTTCATGTCGGTGGGCTTCCCGACCATCTTTGCCCTCGGCATCCGCGGCTTGGGCGAGCATACCAAGTTCGGCTCATCGCTGATTGTGATGTCCATCGTTGGCGGCGCCATCAGCCCTCCGTTCATGGGCCACATCGCGGACCAGCACTCCATGCGCACCGGCTTCGTGGTGCCACTTATCTGTTTTGTGTTCGTCGCCCTCTACGGACTCGTCTGGGCCAAACTCAGCCGGGAAGATACCGCAGCTGTGGTTCAGAGTTAATACGTTTCAACCCGTCCCGAAGGATGGTGACGGTATTTCTGCATTGAGGAAAAACGCCATGTCTCGCCATTTTTCATTGGTGACACAGTCCATTCGCAGATTCTCCATTATCGTGACGATGTTGTCTGCCCTTGACGGCCTGCACGCTCAGAGCCCCACCGCCCCGACCGCATCGCAAGATCCGGCCGTCATCGATCAGACATGGCAGAAGGCGAGCAGCAAATACGATTCCGAGCGCGCGACCCTGCTGAAAGATGTCGACCGCGTCAACGCCCAGGGTCCCTACCGCGCCGACTGGGAGTCGCTGCAGAAATTTGAAGCGCCGGAGTGGTACCGGGACGCAAAGTTCGGGATTTTTATCCACTGGGGAGTGTATTCCGTCCCGGCATTTGGCAGCGAATGGTATCCACGGCTGATGTACCAGGCCGGGACTCCGGTGTTTAAGCACCACATCGCGACCTATGGCCCGCAGGACAAGTTCGGGTACAAGGACTTTGTCCCCATGTTCAAAGCGGAGCGCTACGATCCGGTGGCATGGGCCGCGTTGTTCAAGAAGGCGGGCGCGAAGTATGTAGTGCCGGTGGCGGAGCACCACGACGGTTTTGCCATGTACGACAGCGGCGTGAGCGACTGGACCGCGGTAAAAATGGGGCCGAAGCGTGATCTGATCGGGGATCTGTCTAAGGCAGTACGGGCTGCGGGGCTGCATTTTGGCGTTTCGTCACACCGCGTGGAGCACAATTTCTTCCTAGGAGTAGGGCGCACCTTCCACTCCGATATTAACGATCCGCAGTATGCCGCTTTCTACGGCCCGGCGCACGCCTGGCTGAACAACAAGTGGGGGACTCCTTTGAACGGGGATTTCACCTATGTTTCACAGGCCTGGGCCAACGACTGGCTGGCGCGGAGCACGGAGCTGGTCGAAAAATATCATCCCGATATCGTGTACTTCGACTGGTGGATCGGGCAGGCGTCGATCCGCCCCAATCTCACTCGCTTTGCCGCTTTCTACTACAACAGCTCGCTCCAATATGGAGATCACGTCGGAGTCATCAACTTCAAGGATTACGCCATGCAGGAACACTCCGGCGTGCTCGACCTGGAGCGCGGCCAGCTGGGCGATATTCGTCCTCTTCCCTGGCAGACGGACACGTCCATCAGCAACAAATCCTGGGGCTACATCCAGGACGACACCTTCAAGTCGCCTGAGTTCGTAATTCACCAGC
Source organism: uncultured Acidobacteriaceae bacterium (assembly GCA_963735545.1). GTDB lineage: Bacteria > Acidobacteriota > Terriglobia > Terriglobales > Acidobacteriaceae > PALSA-270. The sequence goes on along the minus strand of CAVTLU010000017.1, from coordinate 56,132 downwards.
TCATCGATATCGTGAGCAAGAACGGCAATCTGCTGCTGAACATCGGCCCACGTTCGGATGGGACCATTCCGGACGAGATACAGCGGGTGCTTCTGGATGTTGGGGCGTGGCTCGATACCAACGGAGAGGCGATTTACGGCACGCGCCCCTGGAGGAGCTATGGCGAGGGTCCGACAAAAGTGGCGGCAGGATCTTTTCACGACACTGACACCGCAAACTACACGGCCGAAGACTTTCGCTTCACCACCAAAGGGGACGTGCTTTACGCCATCGGACTCGCTTGGCCGGCGAATGGAGAAGTGGTGATTCAATCGCTGGCGAAGGCGGCCGGAGATGAACCGGTACGAAGCCTTGACTTGCTGGGCAGCGATGCGGCATTGCGTTTCGAGCAGCGTCAGGACGGCCTGCATGTTCAGCTGCCCGCTGGGCCTTCACCTAAATATGCCTACGTGTTGCGGGTCAGGTTCGGCGGCGGCAGCTAGACGGACTGTCTTGCTGCTGCGCAGCCGAAGCTACCAGTAATGCACGGCAACCACCGACGGCGAACTTGGAATGCCATTTACGACCTCGGTGCGGAGCATAACCTGTATATGTTTCCGGTTCCAATCCTTGGGCAGATTCTTCAAAATCTGCGAGTAGTTGCGGATTGGTGGCAAATTCGCCGGCCGCCCTGATGCTCTCATGGTTGAGCCCCGCGATGGTCACTAGAATGCCCCCGTCTGGGGTTCCAGAATGCGGGAGACAATCTCGTAGTCTCACGCGACGTTCCCTTGAGAGCGTTTCCAGATTTGCACTCGCACCCTGCTGGGCAGAGTGACTCCTGACTGAAGTTCCTGGGCCAAGCGTTCTGACGTCGGCAGCTCGAAGGCGCACCAGCGGGTCCGTAGCCGCATCGCAGTCCGGAGCGCGCGAATACTTCCATTCCAATGATGGCGTTCGCGAAGCGATTCCTCCAACCCAGCGAGGCTATGCTCAACCACGAAGCGAAACATATCCTGGGATTGCCGGCTGGTTCGAAATCGGCCGCTGCAAAGGATGTCGTGCGATAGTCGTTCGATTTGAGACCGGAGCCGCTGCTTAAGAATATCGATGACGCTAGCGATGGTTCTTGCCAGCGCAGCGTGCCTAAAAAAAGAAAGCTTGACAACGCCTAGTAGGTTAGTACTAGAATCCCGGCACTCGGTACAGTTACCGATACCTAAACTCTGAGGGGATGGGGGTCCCTGTCGATGCCCAAAATTAGGATTGCTTCCGGTTTTCTATCGTTGGCGATGGTCTTTTTGTCCATCGGCATAGCCGTTCCCTGCGCTCATGGCCAAACCTTGGCTTCCACGGCTTCGTTCTCGGGTTGGGTTTCGGACCCCTCCGGCGCGCGCGTGGCAAATGCAAGCGTCACTTTAACCAGCGCAGAGAAGGGGATCACCCGTACTTTTAAGACGGACCAGGAAGGCAGCTTTTCATTTGCGCTTCTGCCCGCCGGGACCTACATCCTGACGGTCGAGGCCTCAGGTTTCAAGACGCTCAAGCAGCAAGGAATCACGCTTGAAGTCGGCCAGTCCGTAAGCCAGGCCATAAACTTGACGATCGGGTCGTCCGAACAGGTCGTGGTGACGGCGGAAGCGCCTCTGCTGCAGACGGACAACGCCAACGTGGGCGACGAAATTTCGACCAAGCAGGTGACGGAGTTGCCGCTCAATCTCCGTAACGTATTCAACTTCGTGTCGTTGAACTCCTCGGTCAACAATCTTGCGCAGGGACAAACCCTCAACGCAGGCGGGGAGCAAGGCACGGCCGACCAGGACGTTTCCTTCTTTAACTTCGGCGGCGGCTTCTTTGGAACGACCGCATTCCTGCTGGACGGCAATTGGGACACCAGCGCGGGCTGGGGCGGGGTGATTTACGTTCCCTCTCCAGACTACGTGCAGGAATTCAAGGTGCAGCAGAATTCGTTCACCGCGCAATATGGCTGGAGCACGGGGAACGTCATCAACGTGGTTACCAAATCCGGCGGCAGCGGTCTGCACGGCGACGCGTATGATTTCCTGCGCAACGGCAAGCTCGACGCCAACTCCTACTTCAATGATCGCAACGGGACGCCGAAGCCGAATGAGCATCGCAACCAATTCGGTGTTTCTCTTGGCGGCCCGGTGTACATCCCGGGACTGTACAGGCAGCGTAACAAGACGTTCTTCTATTTCAACTACGAAGGCCATCGGGAGAACGACCCTCTCACTGCAACCGTCAACACCACGCCAATCGCCGCTTTCCGCAATGGAGACTTTTCGTCATTGTTGGGGGGACAGATTGGAACCGATGCGTTGTGCAGGCCCATTCTTAAGGGGCAAATCTACGATCCATATTCGACTCACCAGGCGACCGCAACATGCGGACCGAATATTGGGACGACTGTGTTCATTCGCAACCCCATCGCGGGAGATAATTTGGCCAACTCGATCAACGGAATTAACGGAATTGGCAAAACGTTGGTCAACTTGTACCCGGCTGCGATAAACAGTGGATTGACGAACAACTGGAGTGCCGCAGGGGTTGGTGGGAACAACTCGGACGAGATTAGCGGTCGCATCGACCACAACATCAACGACAGCACCCGCCTTTACGGACGGTATTCGTACAAGAGGGAATTCAAAACCGAGTCGCCCACCTACTGGGGCGCGAACAATCCCGCCGGCCCGGGGCAGGTGAACCCCAACAATCGGTGGAACGTCGTGGTTGGCTTCAGCCACATCTTCAGTCCGACTTTCACCATGAGCGCCAATGTGGGCGGGATGAAATGGGTAGAGGGCAATGTCATGCAAAGCGCTGGATTTAAGCCCTCGTCCCTTGGCTTCCCAACGTTTGTCGATGCCAGTTCAGCGGAGTTCCCGGTGATCAATGCAGCTAGCTATCTGAGCGAAGGTCCACTTCAGGGAGCTGGGACTGCCACGTTTCCGCGCAGCGCCGAGAGCGGCAGTGTTGACTTCGTCAAGGCGCATGGAAAGCACACGTTGAGCTTCGGCTACATGGGAGTCGCGATCGATGAGAACGGCGGTCGTATCGCTCCCACCACATTCAATTTTAACAATCTGTTCACCGCCGGTCCGGATCCTACCAGTCCCACCGCCAATACCGGCGATTCGATCGCATCCTTGCTCCTGGGTGTGCCTGCCAGTGGGAACACGGGTGTAAATGTTTCTAATGTTTCGCGTACCTGGCTCCACGGGACCTACTTGCAGGACGACTGGAAGGTGACCCCAAAGCTCACCGTGAATCTGGGGTTGCGCTGGGAAGTGCAGCGCCCGGTGACGGACCGGTTCAACCGGCTGGCGAGGTTTAATTACAGTGCGGTCAATCCGATCAGCTCTGCGGTCGGCGCTACCTACCTTGGCCAGCAGGTATTTGCCACTTCGGGCAACCGGGGCCAGTACGATACCAGCTACAAGCATTTCGCACCGCGGATCGGTTTCGCCTATCAGCTTATGCCCAAGCTGGTGATGCGGGGCGGCTACGGGGTCTTTTTCCCCTCGCAGTACGTGAATTCCCCCCAGATTCCGGGGTACAGTTCCAGCACGCCCTATGTTGCGTCGCTCGATGGCGGCCTAACCCCCTGCTCAGGTTGCTCGCTGAGCAATGCATTTCCGAATGGTCCCGTGCCCATCGTCGGGAATTCGTTGGGTGGTTTGACCAATGTGGGGTTTAGCGTGGGCGCGGTCAACCCGACACGCAAGACTTACTACACCCAGCAATGGATGTATGGGTTTCAGTTCGCTCCAACCGCCAGTGATGTGATTGATGTTACTTACGTGGGCAACCATAGCGTCCACGTTCTGGTGAGCAGCCTGAACCTCAATCAGTTGGACCCGAAATACTTCTCGATGGGGAGTGCCTTGACCACCGCAGTCGCCAACCCCTTCTTCGGGCACATCACGTCAAGCGGTTGCGGTCTGGATCAAGCGACGGTTCAACAGGGCCAGCTACTCAGGCCCTATCCGGAATTTTGCGATGTCAACGAGGTCGATGCTCCGGCGGGGGATGGTCGTTATAATGCCCTGGATCTTAACTACACGCACCGGGTGTCGCAGGGGCTCACGTTATTGGCCTCCTATACCTTCTCGAAATTCCTCGACAACGTGGGAGGGCCCAACACCTGGGCGAATGCCAACGCCAACTTCGGAGAGAACATTCGCAACGTCTATAACCTCGCCGCAGAGAAATCAGTCGATGCCACCAACGTCACCCATAGTTTGGTTGTTAGCTATGTGTACGAGCTTCCGATTGGGAAAGGCAGGAAGTATGGTGCGGGGATGAGCCCGGTGGTGAACGCAATTGTTGGCGGCTGGCAAACCTCGGGCATCGCGACGTTCAAAGGGGGATTCCCGCTGCATATCTTCGGGCCCAACCTGAATGCCTTTGGCGTGGGTCAGAATGTGAACGTAATTGGCGATTACCACGTCTCAAATCAAAGCATCAGCCAGTGGTTTAACCCGGCGGCATTCCAGCAAGCACCGCAGTGGACTCTCGGCAATGCTCCGCGTTATTTTTCCGATCTCCGTTCGCCCGGTTACGACAATTGGGACATAAGCGTCCAGAAGTACTTCCCGATCCAAGAGAGGGTGCGACTCCAGTTCCGGCTGGATATGTTCAACGCATTCAATCACCCCCAATTCTATGCGCCGAATACCACCATCGGAGGCGGATTTGGGACCATCAATGCGACGTGGAGTCCGCGGCTCATGCAGGCAGCTCTCAAGCTTTACTGGTGATGCGTGAAAACAACCAGGGTTGTTGCAGTGGTCGGCAGTTGCCTGCTGTACGCTTTGGCGGGGATCGCATCCCCGCAACCACCCGGTCTATTTGAATCGCTCCTGGCCTCGGCCCAACAAGCCCAGGCCAGGGGTGATTTTCAGGCCGCTGCCGAGTCCTACCGGCAAGCGGCAAGGCTCCATCCTGAGATCCCCGAACTTAGAGCCAACCTCGGCTTGATGTATTACCAGACAGGCAAAGACGAGCAGGCCAGCGAAGCCTTTCGTCAGGCCCTGCGCCTGAAACCGGGCTTGTTTGTCCCCAACTTGTTTCTCGGACTTGAATCACTGAAGTCGAAGCGATTCGACGAGGCCATTGCATATTTCAAGCAGGCCGCATTTGGCAACCCCGGCGACGTCCAGGTGCAGCTTGGCCTGGGGCAAGCCTATGCCGGGAGTGGAAAGACACGCTTAGCCTCGGCCTCCTATGCCCGCGCCGTCCAACTTGATCCCGCAAACGCGGACGCCTGGTACCACCTCGGTGTGAGCTATCTGGAGCAAGTGGAAGCCAACGCCCGCATCCTGCTGACGCGGCATCGGGAGTCGGCTTATGTGCAGACGCTGATTGCAGAGACTTTCGCGGAGCAGCGGGCCTTGATTCAGGCCGAAGATACCTACAAGAAGGTGTTGGCTCTCTCCAAATTTCCACCCGACTCGCATGCAGGTTATGGCTTTGTCTTGCTCAACCGGCATGACCTTGAGGAAGCAGAGCGAGAATTGAGCGCGGAGCTGGCGGCGAATCCTGGCTCCCTGATGGCGAAGTTGGGCGTGGCGCGGCTGCATCTGGAGCAGGGGGCCACCGCAAAGGCAGCCAAAGAAATCGTGGGAATCTGGGGAACTGACGCGGGCTTTGTGCGGGCCAACTCCTCCTTGTTCAAGGCGGGTCTGGCTGGCTCCAAGCGAGCGGAACTAAACGGCGCTCTGCAAGAACTGCAAGCTTCCGGGGATATTCCAGCGGAAACGGCGGCCCTGTTCGATGACCCGTCACAAGAAAAAGTGTTGACTGGCCTTGCGGGACCGCGGAGCGGCATTCCTGCCAGCGGCAAAGGCGCTGCCGCCGATGCGGCGAAACTTTACGCGAGCGGCAGCTACGGGCGATGCCGGGATGTGCTGATCTCTCGTCCGCAACCACTGGCAGCAAAGGACCTCCAGTTACTGGTTTTGTGCGCTTATCTCACTGGCGATTACCCGAATGCGATGAAGGCCTCGGGAAGACTGGCGCAGAATCCCTCTACCGAAGTCGAGGGACTGTATTGGGAAACCAAGTCAGCCCAGAATCTCGCTTCCGCATCCCTCGCCGACGCGAGCGCGGCCGACCCCAACTCCCCTAAATTGCACGTGTTGTTGGGGGACATCTACCGTCAGCAGAAGAATGCACCGGAGGCCGAACAAGAATACCGTAAGGCCCTGGCGCTGCGTCCCGCGGATACCGGCGCACAATTCGGTCTGGCGCTGGCCCTGCTTGCGGAAGGGCAGAATGACGAGTCGCTGAGCCTGGCGCAAGTTGCGCTGGAAAAACACCCGGATGATCCGGAACTCAATGCGGTGATGGGCGAGATCCTTTGTGCTCGCAATGAATACGCCGATGCCGAGCCGTACCTGAAAAAGAGCCTCAACACCAAGCCCGAGTTCGTGTTCCGGGTCCACGCATTGCTCGGCAACGTATATGCCAAGACGAATCGAACGCAGGAGGCGATCGCAGAGTTGAGGCTGGCGCTTGACAGTGATAAAGACGGCAGCCTGCACTATCAGATTGCGCGTCTCTATTTGAAGGTGGGAGACCGAGCGTCAGCCAATCAGGCTTTTGAAGTGTCAAAGCGACTTCAGCGAGAAGGATTGCTGCGCGCAACCGTGGCCATAGAGCAAGGCACGTTAGAGCAAGGCACGAAAGAGACCGAGTCCCAATGAAGGCCTTGGAGCGCATCGTTCTCGCGCATTGTGATCATTGTTGTCGATATTCTTCCACAGGTGCGAAAGGAAATCAGAGAACCACCATGAACAAAACGTACAGGATTATTGTGTTCTCCATTATTTTTCTATTCACTGCTGCTGCATGGGCCGGGGGGCCGCAATTCGCGATCAAGGAATCTCACAAAGATTCGAACGGCGTCACCTTGAAGACCGCGGCCGGAACCATGCGCATCGAAGCCTGTGGCGACAGGATCATCCACGTGGTGGCCAGCCCGACAAGCGAAATTCCCGACCCCAAGGTGCCGGTCGTCCCCCGACCGTGCCGGGCCGACAACGTTGTGGTCAAGATTGGAAAGAAGGAGGTCACGCTTTCGACCGTGGGAGTTACGGTATCTGTGGACGCCATGACGGGCGCGGTAAGTTTTCTCTCCAAGGACGGAAAGACTTTGCTGGCCGAGCCCAAGGACGGCGGCAAGTCCTTCGACGTGCCTTCGCTCGCCGAGATAAGAACCTGGCAGATTCAGCAGACATTCGTATCGCCTTCCGATGAGTTCCAGTACGGCCTGGGACAGCATCAGGAGGGCATTTTCAATGTTCGCGGGGTTCCCATTCGCCTGCACCAGGCGAACACCAACATTTCTGTTCCGTTCCTGCTGTCGAGCAAAGGGTACGGCCTGCTCTGGAACAATCCGTCCCTGACCGACTTCAATCCGGCTGACGAGGAGATCAAGGTCGACCCCGCGACGGGCAAAGGAAAATTCACCACCGGGGCTAAAGGCAGCTACGGCTTCCTGCTGGCCAGCGACAACAGAGATCAGCTGGTGGTGGATGTGGCGGGGAAGCACGTAATCGACCTGGTGAACATGTGGACTCCGAGCTCGGCTTCTGGCGTGGTGGACCTGGAGGCGAATAAGGAGTATGAAGTCTCCGCCAAGGGCGGCCCGAAAGGCCTCACGTTGTCAGCGCGCCCACCGCAGGACTCGACTACTTTCCGCTCCGAGGTGGGGCAGGCCATTGACTACTACTTCTTTTATGGTCCGGCATTGAACCAGGTGATCACGGACTACCGCCAACTCACCGGCGAAGCGCCGATGTTTCCCAAGTGGGTGTATGGATTCTGGCAGTGCCGGGAACGCTATCACACCCAGAAAGAGATCCTCGACGTCGGAACTGAATTCCGCACTCGCAAGCTTCCGGTGGACGCCTTGGTCCAGGACTGGCAGTACTGGGGCAAGTATGGCTGGAACGCCATGAAGTTCGACGAGAGCAATTACCCCGATCCCAAGGGAATGATGGAGGAGTTTCATGCCATGGATGAGCATGTGCCGATTTCGGTATGGTCGAGGTTCGGCGAGGATACCGATGTCTACAAGCGGATGAGCGCGAAGTCCTTGTTGATTCCCGGAACGACCTGGACGGATTTTTTTAACCCCGAAGCGCAGACCACGTTTTGGTCTGAACTCAATAGGGGAATTTTCGTCTACGGACTGGATGGGTGGTGGATGGATGCGTCCGAGCCGGAGTTCGACATCCTCAAGGGCCACCAGACGTTTCTAGGCCCCGGTGAGTCGGTGCGCAACGCTTATCCCTTGTATGTCACAAAAGCAATCTACGAAGGACAGCGTTCCACCACTGACCGCAAGCGGGTAGTGATCTTCACCCGTTCCGCCTATACCGGGCAACAGAGAAACGCGGCAATCTCATGGTCGGGAGATATCTCCGCGAACTGGATTACGTTTCAACGCCAGATCCCAGCGGGTCTCAACTTCAGTATGGCTGGCCTGCCCTATTGGACGACCGACGGTGGCGGGTTCTTCCGGCCGAAAGATCAATATACGAATGAGGCTTACCATGAATTGCTGACTCGCTGGTTCCAGTACGCCGCATTCTGTCCTATCTTCCGCGTGCACGGATGGATTTCGAACGCCGAGATCTGGAACTACGGTCCAAAGTTCCTGGACATCGCCACCCAGTATGATGAGCTGCGTTACCATCTGCTGCCTTACATTTACTCCGCCGCCTGGGGTGTCACGAGCAAAGGGGAAACCCTGATGCGGGCTTTGCCACTGGAGTTCTCTTCGGATCCAGGATCGCGCGCAGTCGCCGACCAGTTCATGTTCGGCCCCGCCTTGCTGATCAATCCTATAACCATGGAGGGAGCGAAGCAGCGGACGGTCTATCTTCCCGCTGGCGACACCTGGATTGATTTCTGGACCGGCAAGCATGCCAACGGCGGGCAGAGCATCACCGCGGAAGCCCCGCTGGAAAGAATCCCGGTCTACGCCCGGAGTGGCTCGATTGTTCCCTACGGCCCGCTCGTGCAATCGGCCTCCGGCAAGGCAGACCCGATCGATCTGCGCGTCTATGCTGGAGCCAACGGCGACTTCACCCTGTACGAGGATGAAGGTGACAACTACGATTATGAGCACGGGGCCCGGTCGGTCATTCCCATCCATTGGGATGACAAGTCCTCAACCCTGACCATCGCGGCCCGCGAGGGGAGTTTCCCGGGAATGCTAGAGCACAGAACTTTCCGCATCGTGATCGTCCGCGAAGGGCATGGAACAGGAATTGCATCGAGTTCAGAACCTGACGCCACCCTCGAGTATGAGGGCAAAGCGGCATCGGTCCAGGTTCAACCGAAGATGTGAGCGACTCTCGCGGAGGGCTGGTCCTTCAACTGGCCGGCTCAAGCGCCTGCAATCCCGGGTGCGCAGGCATTGCGTCGGATATTAAAAGGAGCTTTCAATGAAAGCAATCAGTCGACGTGAGTTCGTTGCCACCGCCGCCGTCGTGGGTGCGGGTGCAGTTCTGCCCACGCCTGCGTTGGCGTTTGAAAATCAGAAAGCCGGAACGGTCTCCGCCGGGGCTGCCAAGCTGGTGGGCCACGAGGCGATTGCTCCACCAGCGAGCCCCTTTCCGATGAAGAGCGTGAGATTGCAGCCGGGCGTGTTCAGCCAGGCGGCAGAAGCCAACCGGAAATATTTGAAGACGCTCGCGACCGACCGGTTGCTGCATACCTTCCGCTTGAACGCCGGCCTCCCATCTTCCGCCGAACCGCTGGGCGAATGGGAGAAGCCCGACTGCGAATTGCGCGGCCACTTTGCCGGTGGACATTATCTTTCCGCCTGCGCGCTGTCTTTTGCCAGTTCGGGAGACGAAGAACTCAAGCACAACGGCGATCTTATGGTGGCGGAACTAGCCAAGTGCCAGGAACAACACAAGAACGGCTATCTGAGCGCGTTCCCCCTGGAGGAATTCGACCGCTTGCGCGACGGCGTGAGAGTCTGGGCGCCATTTTACACCTACCACAAGATCATGGCCGGACATCTCGACATGTACACGTGCGCCGGCAACGCACAGGCTCTCGACACGGCTGAGAAAATGGCGCGCTGGGTGGAGGGTTGGGTTGGTCCGTTGAGCGACCAGCAAATGCAGCGCGTGCTTCAGGAAGAATTCGGCGGCATGGGCGAGGTACTCGCCAACTTGTATGGGGTGACGGGAAAGCAGAGGTATCTCATGCTCGCCCAACGCTTTGACAAGAAGATATTCACCGACCCGCTCGCGGCGCATCGCGATGAACTCAAGGGACTGCACGCCAACACCCACATTCCGCAGGTGATCGCCGCCGCCCGTCTGTACGAAGTCACCGGCGACCGACGCTACTGGAACATCGCCAACTACTTCTGGAATGAGGTGACCAGCGAGCGTGCCTATTGCACCGGAGGGGTCAGCAACTTCGAGTTTTGGAGGACGGATCCTGGCGTGCTGTCAACGCAGCTCAGCGGGGACACCTCGGAAGATTGCTGCGAGTACAACATGATGAAGCTGACGCGGCACGTGTTCTCCTGGTCGCCGCGAGCAGAGCACATGGATTACTACGAACGGCTCATGTTCAATCACCGTCTGGGAACAATTGACCCGGAAACCGGGACGACCGTCTATTTTGTGCCGGTCGGTGGTGGCTACTCCAAAATCTTCGCTAAGCCTTTCGATTCATTCTGGTGCTGTAGCGGCTCAGGTGCGGAGGAATTTGCCAAGTTGACGGACACCATCTATTTCCGCGATGACAATTCCATTCTCGTCAACCTCTACATCGCTTCGACCGTCGACTGGCCGGAAAAAGGAATTCGCCTGAGCCAGCAGACCTCGTTTCCGGAAGACCAGGGAACTACGCTGCTTGTCTCAGCAGCCAGACCGGCAGAGGTGGATTTGAAATTGCGCATTCCGTACTGGGTGAAAAACGGGAGCGTGAAGGTGAATGGACGTTCGCTGCCGGCTTTCGCTGACCCCGGAAGCTACCTTGTTTTACGGGGGCCGTGGAAGAACGGGGACCGCATTGAACTGAGCCTGCCCATGCAACTGCACGCCGCGCCCATGCCTGACCGGGAAAGCCTGCAGGCAGCGATGTACGGGCCGTTGGTGCTGACCGCGCGATTCGAAGATGAGCCTAGAGAAAAGTGGTATCGCCATTACCAGGCACAAACCAAGCAGGAGCCCGCGCCTCCGTTGCAGTTCCAGGGAAACCTTGACGATCCGGCGAGCTGGCTCCAGCCGGCTGAAGTCCCGCTTACATTCCGTGGAAGTTCGCAGGGACGGCCGGTTACGTTTGTTGCCCTGTCGAGCGTCCTGCATGAACGGTATTTTGTTTATCACGAGATTCAAGGTTGAGGAATCGCTACGACCGCCGCGAGGTCATGAAGGCCCTCGGGGCTGCGTCGGCGGCTCTCCTTCTGCCTTCCCCGGAAATCTCTGCCGAGGTAAGCGCTGGCGGAGAGCTGGAAATCCAGGTCGGATCTGTCAGCGCTCATACCGTCCGGCTGAGCATAATTCCGGTGAGGCACGATCAACTGGCTCCAATGCCGACAGACGGCTCACTCGTGCGAAGGTCTTGGGGCAACCCGGTACTCAAACTCCGCGGAGATGCTTCCGCTGGAACCGCGCATTGCGGTGATCTTGATGTGGCGGTTTCGCGCAATCCGTTAATGTTCACGATCATGACCGCAACCGGTGCGCCCGTGCAACGGATCAAAGTTGAAGAGAATGGTGTGGTTGCCTTCGTGACAGGAAACTCTCCGTTGCTGGCGATGGGAGAAGGCGGACCACAATTCGATCGGCGGGGTCTTACCGACACAACCCGCAACGGCCAGGGGGCGTATAAGTTGCGGACACACGGTGCCCGCGTGGCGATTCCCTGGCTGATCGGAACCTCGGGATGGGCGATGTTCGTTCACCATCCACATGGGACTTTCGATCTGACCGGGGGGGAAGGTCGATTCCTGCCGGAACTTCCCGAGCACGCTTGGCCGGTAGACATATTTGTTGTTGGCTCGAACCAGCCGGCGATCATCATGTCCGAATATGCCCGTCTGACGGGGCATCCGGAGATGCCGCCCCGCTGGAGCTTCGGTTATCAGCAGTCGCACCGCACCTTGGCTGGTAGGCAAGAGATACTGGCCGAGGCAAAGACATTTCGCGAGAAGAAGCTGCCGTGCGATGTCCTGATCTATCTTGGGACGGGTTTCTGTCCATCAGGTTGGAATACCGCCAACGGCTCATTCTCGTGGAATTCGCGGGTGTTTCCCGACCCTAAGAGGATGCTGCAGGAATTGCATGAGAACCACTTCAAGGTTGTACTGCATGACGTCATCCTAACCGACGATCTTCGTGGCAAGGCTTCCGATCCGTGTACCGTCACCCGGTTTGACGAGGAGGAGGCCGGGTGCCTTTGGGATGCGCATCGCAAGAACGTGGCGCTCGGGGTCGATGGATGGTGGCCGGACGAAGGTGATCTGCTGGCCATCAAAGCGCGGCTGGTGCGCAACCGGATGTATTGGGAAGGGCCGCAGATGGATCGCCCCGATGAGCGGCCCTTTGCTCTTCATCGCAATGGCTATGCCGGGATGCAGCGTTATGCACCGTTCTTATGGTCGGGGGACGTATACTCAACCTGGGAAGCGCTTAAAACGCAACTCCCGATTGGCATTAATGCCGGACTCACCGGCATTCCGTATTGGGGTACCGACATTGGCGGCTTTGTTCCCACCAAAGAATTCACTGGCGAACTATTCTTACGCTGGTTCCAGTTCGGCGCCTTCTGCCCGTTGTTCCGCAGTCATGGACGCACGTGGAAACTGCATCTTCCCTGGGGCTGGAATACCGGGGAACCCGGCCCAACAGAATTCGGCGGCTACGAGGGCACGGCTACACCCGATCCTGGCGAGCTACACAATCCTCAAGTGGAAGTGATTTGCCGTAAGTATCTGGAGTTGCGCTATCGCCTGCTTCCTTACTTATATAGCGCGGTGCGCGAGGGTGCCGTCACCGGCATGCCGATCATGCGTGCGCTTTGGCTGCACTATCCGGATGATCCCCAAGCCGTGGCGCGTGGCGACGAATATCTGTGGGGCCGGGACATCCTGGTTGCGCCTGTGGTTGAACCGAGCGCGATGTCGCGGCAACTTTACCTGCCAAAGGGAGAATGGTACGACTACTGGACTGGCGAGCACCTCGAAGGTGGGCGCGAAATCACCCGTCCTGTGGATTTGGAAACCACGCCACTCTACGTTCGCGCGGGGACGATCCTTACCCTGGGTCCAGTGAAACAGTATGTGGACGAGAAAGTGGACCAACCACTGTCGATTTCTATTTATCCGGGCGCGGATGGTTCGTTCCTGCTGTATCAAGACGATGGAAGGTCGTTCAATTACCGCAGGGGCGCCTGGGTGGGCATGCAAATGACCTGGAACGATGCACGCCGGATTTTCGCCCTTCGTCTTTCGGAAGGCTCGCGCACCCCCCCGCACACGCAAATGGAAGTTACGTTAGCGGACGCCACGCGCTTGATAGAATTTGACGGTCATCCTATTGCAATTACGCTCTAAACCCCACCGGACCACAGCGAAACCGGCCCAAGACGCCATCCCGTGGTTCTCGCAGCGGGTGCGACGTAAACCATCACTTATTGAATCAACTGGACCCTATGGAGGTTAGAAATGCGTTCGTATAAATTCCGCCTTCTCACATTGGCAGCCGTTCTACTCCTAGTCGGCGTGGTATCTGCGCAAAATTCCGACCAGCCTGAATATCTGAACACCTCGCTGCCCGTGGAAAAGCGGGCGGCGGATTTGGTCCACCGCATGACCGTGGAAGAGAAAGTCAGCCAACTGGTGAACCAGTCGCGCGCCATTCCCCGGTTGAATGTACCGGACTACGACTGGTGGAGCGAGGCGCTGCATGGCGTAGCGAACAACGGCGGCGTCACGACTTTCCCCGAGCCGGTCGGCCTGGCCGCGACGTTTGATCCCGATGCCATTCACCGCATGGCCATCGCCACCAGCATTGAGGGGCGAATCACCTACGTGGAGGGAATGAAGGACGGCCACAGCGATATTTTCCAGGGCCTCGACTTCTGGGCGCCGAACATCAACATCTTCCGCGATCCCCGCTGGGGACGCGGACAGGAAACCTACGGGGAAGACCCGTTCCTGACCGCCCGCATGGGGGTAGCGTTCGTGACCGGCATGCAGGGCGACGATGCGAAGTACTATCGCGTCATTTCTACGCCGAAACACTATGCGGTCCACAGCGGGCCTGAAAGCACGCGCCACAAGGCGGATGTGACCGTAAGCAAACATGATGAAGTGGATACCTACCTTCCGGCATTTCGCGCAACTGTGACCGAAGCCAAAGCCGGCTCGGTGATGTGCGCTTATAACAGCATCAACGGCCAGCCGGCGTGCGTGAACGAGTTCCTGCTGCAAGACCAGCTTCGGAACAAATGGAAGTTTCAGGGTTACGTGGTTTCCGATTGCGATGCCGTCGTCAATATCTTTCGTGACCATCACTTTACGAAGACCCAGCCGGAGGCCTCGGCACTCGCCATTCAGCGCGGCATGGACAACGAGTGCATTGACTTTGCCAAGGTCAAAGACGATCACGACTACCGCGCTTACTACGATGCCTACAAGCAGGGCATCCTGAAAGAGAGCGAGATTGACACTGCACTGGTCCGGCTCTTCACCGCGCGCATGAAGCTGGGCATGTTCGATCCGCCGGAGATGGTTCCCTATACGAAGATTGACGAAAAGGAACTGGACAGCGCGGAGCATCGCGCTCTGGCGCAAACCATCGCCAACGAATCCATGGTTCTGCTCAAGAACGACGGCACGCTCCCGCTCAAGCAGGGCAAACTCAATATCGCGCTGATCGGGCCGTTAGCCGACCAGACCAAGTACCTGCTCGGCAACTACAGCGGAACTCCGACGCATATCACCTCAGTCCTCGACGGCTTAAAAGTGGAGTTTCCCGAAGCGCAGATTAACTTCGTCCCCGGAACACAGTTTCTGCGAACCGATGGAGATCTGGTCCCAGAGTCCGCGTTGACCACAGCCGATGGGCTGCCGGGGCTTATCGTCCAGTTCTTTTCGGGGACTGGTCGAAGCCAGGGCACGGTGCTGGCGACGCGGCCGGTGAGCATGGTTGATTTGAAATCGGAGGACATTCCTCACGAAGCTGCCGGTACTTTTCCGTTATCGGTTGAGTGGGACGGATTTCTCACCGTGAACGAAACTGCAGATTACAGCATTGGAGTAAGCGGAATCGGCAACTTCGCGATGGTCCTGGTTGACGGCAAACCGTTGGCGATGCAGTACCTGAACAGCGAGCGGTCGCAAACCAAAGTCGGACATATTCATCTTGAGCGGGGCAAAAAGACGGTTCTCAAAGTCAGATACCGGCAAACGAAGGCCGGGCCCACTCAGGCGCAGCTAATTTGGGCGAAGTACGACCCGAAACCGGACCCTGCGGCGATTGAAGCGGCAAAGAACGCGGACGTTGTGGTGACGATGATGGGCATTACCAGCGAGCTCGAAGGCGAGGAGATGCCGGTGAGCGAAGAGGGGTTCAAGGGCGGCGACCGCACCAGCATTGATCTGCCGAAGCCGGAAGAGGCACTGCTCGAAGCGCTGGCGGCTGCCGGCAAGCCGATTGTGCTTGTGCTCGCCAATGGAAGCGCACTCGCCGTGAACTGGGCACAAGAACATGTGAACGCGATTCTGGAATCCTGGTACGCGGGCGAGGAAGGCGGTGCGGCCGTCGCGGAAACCCTTTCTGGAAAGAACAATCCCGCAGGGCGTTTGCCGGTTACGTTCTACACAGGCATCGATCAGCTACCGCCGTTTGAAGATTACGCCATGAAAGGACGAACTTACCGCTACTTCGAAGGCAAAGCGCTGTATCCGTTCGGGTATGGCTTGAGTTACACCACATTTTCCTACAGCGGCCTGACACTTCCGAAGAAGACGATCAAGGTGGGTGAGCCATTGACCGCGGAGGTGACCATCACCAATACGGGAAAGCGGGAAGGCGACGAAGTGGCGCAGCTATATCTCAGCTTCCCGAATGTGGCGGGAGCGCCGATTCGGGCGCTCCGCGGATTCAAACGTGTTCACTTGAAGCCAGGCGAATCGCAGGAGGTGCGCTTCCTGTTGAAGGAACGCGATCTGAGCATGGTGACCGCGGCGGGTGAGCCGATCATCGCCGGAGGCCAATATTCGCTATCCGTCGGCGGAGGCCAGCCGAACACCGATGCGCCAGTAGTAGCGGGAACATTTCGGGTGAAAGGTACGAAGACACTGCCGGAATAGGGGTTGTGCGACGAAGAAGTCCCCGCATTTCGCAGCAAAGGCCCCGCTCTCATGTAATGGGTCGTGATAGCAAGCAGGACTTGATCGTTCCAAACACTGTTCCCCTGCAGTCTGAAAGGGCTGGCGGGGGTTCCAATCCCGTCGCTCTCGGATCGGCATCCATCGCGAAACTATCGTCAAGTTTAGGGGCTTCAGCGCGAACCCGCGTGGCGTAGCGGGTCGACGACAGTATTGCAGAAGAGTTTTTCCGATTCTTCCGATTGAAAACCGGACCAAGAACGTGGGTCAAATAAGGGTCACGATGTTGTGAATCTCCAGTATTCATGCGTGTTCGCGGGTTGTCATCTGCGCCGCTATGTTGTTGGATTTGCAGTATCCCGCGAGGCTGTTAACCGGAGGGTTGTAGGTTCGAGTCCTACCTGAGGAGCCATTCTTTCAATGGTTTACCCTTCTTTGCGCTCTATTTGCGCTCCCTTTGTCTGGAAAGCAAGCCGAGCGACCCTCCCGCCTGCTGTAGTCATCTCATCAGTCACCACGGCCCCATAAATATCCATCGTCGTCCTGATGGAGCTGTGCCGCGTGAGCTTTGCTGCACGGCAACAGGGAAGGCGTTCCGCTGGTGTCAGCCTATGCATAGGTTGTAACGGATCCGATATTTCTTTCCCGTTGCGCAGGTGTGATTCTCTCGATGTATCCCCCCGAGCGGAGAGCGTACATCGGATATTGAGGAAGGCCATGATTCTTGCGCCATTGGCGGATCAATGGCCTTACATCTGACCAGAAAGCATCGCGCAAACACTCTTCTGCCTCTATCAGAGAACAACTCTGTTGCAGCGCGGCCAGACGCTCGTGGTCGACCAAAGCCGCTTTCGCATAAAGCTCTTGGGCCGTACACACAGTCTGGATCAGGGCTTCTATCTTTCCCTTCAGGTTGTGGCTCTGATCGACCATGTAAGCGATATCAGAGCGGGTGCCGGTTTCCCACTCATACATCTGGATCTGACGGAAGATTCGAAAGACCTGATAAGGATCGATAGAGCCCAGAGTCAAGTCGTCGTCGGCGAAACGGCGCTATTAAAGTGAAAGCCTCCGATCATGCTGTGATGCAGCAGCCAGACGACGAGCTGTTCGATGTTCTGCGCTTGATAGTGATGGCCGGCATCAACCAGGACGAACGCCTGGGACCCCGCCGCCTTAGCCAGAAGGAAGGTGTTTCGTTTGAAAGGATTGCAGTGGTCATGCCCAGCGATTTTAGTTCTCGGAGGGTATTAGCAACCTCAGGATAAGCGTCCAACTTCAAATACGAATTCATCAGTGACTCTTTCAACCCGGGACTGCCATCGAATCCGAGAATGTTCAGCGCATACTCCAGCGCGTCTTCGGTGATCTTCCAGAAATCTGCATATCGCTTCATCAGCGAAAGGATCCAAGTGAACTTGCCGTTGGCGCCATAGGGCCGACAGGCGTCGGTATTTTCCCCAATCGAGGCCGAGCTTTTGGCTACGGTGGAGTTGATATCCAGCAATGTTCCATAGGCGTCAAACACACACGCTCGAACCGGCTCCGGCATTTCTTCCTCCCGACCACCGCTGATGCGAACGAATCCATTCTAGATATCTCGGGCGTCACTGTGTTTGTTATCAGTTTGCCGTTCGAGTCTTTGATTTCCCTTCACAGTTGATCCTCACTGATTCCAGGTCGAGAGACTTTCAGTAGTAGGTCCCAGAGAGACCCGGGGCGGTTTTCCTGTAGCGAGTCGGGCCTGAGTGCTAACCGCTACCAGCTAGGGATGATCTTATCAGCGATAACACGGTCGACTTTTCGCATTGGGGCTTGAGGAGTGCGCAGCTTCGCAAGATCCTTATCTTGATAGGCCGGATAAATTCCATAGGCGTCTCTTTCCCGCCCGCCCCAGGTTTTGGGCTCGGCCTCGTTGCTCGGGGTTGGAATCACTTGAACCGCGGTATTGCCTCGAAACGTGATCTTGTACGTATAGCTGCCGAGGAGATTCGACGGCAGCTGGCCGTAATCCTCAAGCGTGAAGGTTTCGGTTTCCTCTTGCATGGGAAAAGTTACCAGAATCGTGGAACCGGGACGCACCGGCTCAACCAGCAGATAGTTTCCCAGGAACACAGCAGGGATCACGTTTGTGTCCACAGTGCATTTAACTTTTGTTTTATTCACCCACCTCGGCAAGTAGACCTGAATTCTCTTCGCTTGTTTATTGCGGAGAACCACTTTGCCTTCGTGGGGAAGGTAACTGTCAACATCCAGCCACGGTGAAGCGCGGTTGAGAAGGAGATTCACTTGCGCCGTGCCGTCCTGGAATCTCAGCATGCTTTCCCATACGGCATAGAGTCCTTGCGACCCATTCGCCACGCTCTGAAAGGCTTCCTCTCCGCCATGCGGCAAGCAGCCGACGACGGCGATCATCGACAGTACTATGAGAACGATCTCTGCTTTCATCAGAAGATTTGGCGTCTGAGCGGGAACCGGAAGCTTGACAACGTCTTGAACATGGCGTGCGCCCCTCTCTTTACGTATCAAATCGTCAATTCTCATCTGCGAAAAGAACAGTTGATACAAAGTCTCATGGCTCACGAAACGATCCTCAAAGAGATGCAGGAAGGCGACGTGGTTCGGCTCAAGGCCGTGGTTTGGTCAGCGATTGAGGGTGGAGCAGCACTGTCGCCAGAGCAGGCGGACAACGACGATCGAATCTCGGTTCGTCAACGTTCTGCCGCAAGGTCGAGAGGTGGGAGCCATTCGAGGAGCCCACGATGAAGAAGGCAATCTCGGCTAACGTTTACCGACCGATGTGTTCAAACGCAATGGAGGAGCCAGCCGTGATCGGCGCTCGAATTTGCCGCGCCAGCTCCACTGGTGTTTCGGCTACTAGTTCAATAAGAAGCGCAATTTGGCACTGAAGCGCTGAACACGAACTAGTTCTCCAACATCCTAATAGCCTCAACCAGGCTTTTGCGCATGCGGCTGAAGGATTCCGTGAGCCCCGCAATTTCATCCTTACCAGACGCTTCAAACTCCGGCGCATTCATGTTCCCCAGGCTGACTTCGTTGGCTATGCTGGAGAGGCGCTTAACCGGCCGGATAATCACGAACATGAGCATGGCGTTGATGCCCAGGAAGATGACTACAAACACCGCCGCCAGCGAGGCCATGAACCCGACGAAGGCGGCATGGGCGCGTTGTATGGGCAATTGCATGGGCGCGACAATGATCTGCGCGGTCAGGATGTCATTGAGCTTCCAGCCGAATCCGTTGTCGCTGCCATAGCGCTCGATCACGGTTCTGGGCGCGGTTTCGGCGGTATCGTGGCATTCCAGGCACGCGGGACTCTTGATCTTGAGCGGGCGGGCGATATACAGCACCCTTCCGTTCGGCGTGTCGCGCTCATTGATCAGCTCAGTTTGGTCCGGCGACTGGCGGAAATAGCGGATGATGTCGGCTTCCCAATCCGTGGCCCGGTTGATCGGATTGGTGGGATTCAGGGTCGCTTCTTTGTAGTAGTAGTCGGGAAATTTCTTGCGTAGCTGCGCAAAGTATTCATTGGCCGAATAGGCCGGCACGGATTGCGGCAGGAACGTGTACTTCATCTGGGTTTTCAACAGCGGATTGATCTGTGTAGCGGTATAAGTGCGCACGGCCAGTGCGGCTTCCATCATGATGCGCGCATTCTCGAGGATTTCCTCTTGCGCATTTTTCCGCAGCAAGCTGCGCGAGATGTAGCCAACTGCCACGAACCCGACCGCGAAGATCAAGAGGAGCACCAGGTTGAACTTCAGCATTAATTTCAATTGAGTTATCTCCTCGGGGACGGGGTGGGTTCAGAGGCTCCCGGAGGAGCGCTGGTTTCATACTTTTCCGGATGGAGGACAGGGTCCCATTCGGGATGTTCGCGAAGATGAGCTTCCATCTGAGTACGAAACTCGGGATCCTTGATCCGAGGGCGAAAGCGCTCGACGAAGGTCTTTTTCCAGGCAGCCAGCTTGAGCCACGGATCAATGTCGAGATAGCTCACCTCGTGGTCAGGCTTGGGTTCAACGGCCTTGCTGAACCGTGCCAGGCGGCTGGGCAAGGTATCGCGAAACGGGACGGGCATTGAGTCGATGAAGGGGGAATCGGGACGGGAAGCCATCGCGGCCTTCTTTCCCGCCCGGCGCGAGAAGAACTGGCCGGGTTTGGCCGCGGCGAATCCGCCCATTTCGCCGGGTGCCGGGGTGACGCGCCCCGTTGCCGATTCAAAGAAGGCTTCGGACGATTCTCCACTTGCGTGGAACACGATCGAGCCGTCCTTACTGACAGTGGTGAGCAACGGGCCGGCCACTCGACAAGTCTGGTGCGAAGCGCCGCTTTCCACCTTCAGCCAACCGGTCAATATTATGAACTCACCACCCGGGGCGACCAGCATCCGCCCGGAAGGGCCCAAAGCAACGATGACGCCGCCGGAGGATTCGAACTGGGTAAAACCTTTGTCCGAGGTCTCGAGCATGTCCCCTGGGCGAAGCCTTACGCCTTCAGCCCCCTGGAATACCATGGTTCCCCGCAACAGGCGAAGAGAGCCCTCTTTAAAGGTGACGGTATCGACAGTGACTTGGGCATATCCTGGAATGCACAAGAAAAGCAGCAAAGCGGCTCTCGCCAGTGCACGATTCATAGGAGTCCCAGAGTATCGGCCAGCATCTCGAACCGGGGGAGACATGGACGGGGCGCCGATGCCCTCATTTTGAGGCGCCCCATACTAGAAAGGAAGGCCCCGGCTGTCAAGGGGTTGTATTTCCCCCCTGACGGAGAAATTGCACATCTTTCCCGGATTTCGAATTTCCCGGATTTCGAAAACGGCATTTTCGGAAACCCGGAGAGGCCGGGGGGCTGCTCGAATTGAAGGTGGAAAAACGCGCCCAAATTGGTCAATAATCCCTTGCGCTATTTCTTTGGTCTTGGTGTACACTGCGTTGACCCCGACCGCCGGGGGCGGTGGTTTAGAGTGTTCCGCAGGAATTCGTCTTTCATCGCACTCAGTTATCATCCGGTCCACTCAATGGTGATCGTGGACGCTGTAAGTCTCAATAGAACGGTAGCAGGTCGATGGGGATCGCCGTTCTGTCAGAGACGCCTGTGTGGAAAGTCTTAGTCAGTTCAGTGGGAAATCAGCCTTAAACAGGAGCGGACAGCATGTCCCCGCCGAACGCTGCAGCCCTACCGAAGCCCGATGACTACGGTCAGAGTGCCGCTTCGCGTGCGCATGCGGCCAAATTGATCGAGAGTCATATCTCGTACTCCCATGCCATTGCCGCCGAGGTTATTCGGAAATTGCCTCCCGATTTGGAGCGTAAGGACATTCAGGGTTGGGCTGAGCTAGGCTTGGTAGAGGCCGCTAACTCCTTCGATCGCACCCGCGGCGTCCAGTTCAAGACCTTCGCCTATTACCGGATCAAGGGCGCAATCTATGACGGCTTGCGCAAAATGGGTTGGTATCCGAAAGCGTTGTATCAGCAGATGCGGTTCGAGATGGCGGCCAATGACTACCTGAAGGACGTCTCCGCGGATGCGCCGCATGCGGGTTCGCCGGAAGCTCAAGCCCAGGATCTCAAGGATTTGACCGCCAACCTGGTGAGCTGCTACATGCTTTCCCTGGAAAGTCTGCCGCAGGAGCCTGAAGATCACAGCAAAATTTCCGCCGAAGAGCAGGTAGTTCGCAAGCAGCAGAGCCAGAACCTGCGCACTTCTCTCGCACAGCTTCCGGAAACGAACCGCCGGGTGCTGGAGCACTGTTACTTCGAAGGGCTGACGCTGGAGGAAACGGGGCGCAAGCTGGGACTGTCCAAGTCCTGGGTATGCCGGCTCCATGCCAAGTCGCTCGAAATGCTTCGCAAACAGCTGATGCTGGTATCCGGCACGAGAATAGGGGCCGTTCCCGCAACGTTTCCCGGAACCGTCCGATAAGTAGTTGTCATGGACCCGATCACTAACAGCGTAGCCGGCCCGGCCTTAGATTCGGTGGCTGGGAAAGACAAAGCAAGCTCACCTAAAACCGGCGAGTCCAAGTTCGACCAAGTTCGCGCCAGCCTTCAGGACAAGCAAGCTCAGCAGGTCGAGATGCCGCCTGAGGTAAAGCAAGTTCCGCCGGCGCAGCAGAAAAAGCTCGAGACCGACCTTTCCAACCGACTGAAAAAGACGCGCACGCCCTCGGCCGAGAATCTATTCAGTGTGGACATGAAACGCGCGAAGGATGGGGTCTCGAATCTGACGAAACGAGTCGATGCTCTGCCCAAGACGCCCGCGTTTCAGCCCATCCGTGACCGGTTGTCGAACATTGATGCGCAGTATCAGTCTGCCGGACAGCTGCTGGACTCGCTCAAGAGCAGCTCAAGTCCGGGGGATCTGATGAAGGTTCAGATGCAGATGTATCAGCTCAGCGAGAATCTGGAGCTGATGAGCAAGGTAGTGGAGCAAGTGACGAGTGGAGTGAAGTCCATTCTGCAAACACAAATCTAGAACGGCTGCTTCCATCGAGGGAAAATTGAGCGGGCTATTTCGTCTAAGACTATCGCTGGTTCTGGGACTGACACTTTTCCTTTGCGCATGCGTAACCCACGAATTGCAGACTGGGCTGGACGAGCAGGATGCGCAGGAGATCGTGGTTTTGCTCAATGAAAACGGCATTGACGCGTTCACCGCGAAAGCCGCGAGCGAAAAGAAGGGCGAAGAGAAGTGGAACGTAGTCATTCGCGGAGGCGACCAGAATCTGGCTCATGCCTGGCGCGTGCTTCAGGAAAATGGCTTGCCGCGGCAGAAGGACAAAGGGCTGGAAGACGTGTTTTCGAGTTCTGGAATGATTCCAACCGCGACCGAGGAGAAGGCTCGGCTGCTGGTCGGGACATCCGGGGAAATCAGCCGCACGCTGAAGTCCGTGGCCGGGGTCGTCGATGCCCACGTGCTGGTCGTGCTTCCAGACTCCAGTCCTCTACTCGACAAGACGGAGCGGGTACCGCCCACCGCCTCGGTGCTGATCAAGTATCGCGGCGATCCGGTGCCCCTGACGGAAGACGACGTCAAAAAGCTGGTGGCGCGGGCGGTGGAAGGTCTTCAGCCGGAAAACGTGGCCGTGGTGTACAAGAAAATTGAGCCGAAGCAGGTACTCGACCATAGTTTCATCCCCCCGCTCGGGAACCAGGAGTTTCTGCTGGCCGCGCTGGCCTTGCTTGCGATTTCCAGCATCGGCTGTCTGGCGCTCATTGGGAAGAGCCGCTGGCAACGGTCGAAGATCGAAAAGCTGCAGCAGCAGATCGCGGCTCAGCATCAGGCCCAAATCTCCGAGGCTCCGGCGCCGATGAAGGTCGCGAGGACAAGTTGAACCTCGAAGTGTTCTGTTATCTCGGGCTGCTGCGGTTTCCGCAGCAAGTCGAGCCGTCTTTATCTTTGTTGCCGGAAGGCCTGAAGACGGAAGCGTTGAAATTACTCGCAACCCTCAAAGGCCTGTCGAGAGAAGAGCTGTTGCGAAGATGGGCGAACTTGCGCGAGGACGAGTACGTGTCCTTGCGTCGAAGTGTCTACGAGCGAAGCGGAATCCAGTTGGATGAATTACCGCCTGCACTGGAGCCGTGGTGCTTAGCATGGTGGGCCGATCAAAATGGATGAGAAGATTTTCAGAAGTGACAGTGCTCCGGAACGGCTGAGCGGGTCATCGCCCAAGGTGTTAAAGCGCGAGGTGTACGAGGCCACACGGGAAGCCAGAGACGTAGTCGCACTGGCCCAGGAAAAAGCCAAACAGATCATCGACGACGCGATGCGCGAGCGTGACGCTATCCGCGCCCAGGGCCGGCAAGAAGGGAACGCACAGGGACTGGCGGAATGGAATGAGATACTCGCGCGCATGACCGAGCGTGCGGAGGAACTGACTAAGAACTGGGAAGAGACGATGCTGCGGCTATCCGTTGGCGTCGCGCAAAAAATAATCGGTGAGCAGCTTCGGCTCGATCCCGGCATGATCGTGAAAATTGTAGGCCAGGTTCTGAAGGGCACCCGCACCGGCAAGAACGTGACGATTCAGGTGAATGAGTCGGAAGCGCAGCAGCTCCGGTCCCGTCTCGACTATTTGAAACAGTTCCTCGCCGGTGGCAGTGAGATTGAGGTCGTGGGGACCGCGTCCATGCCGCCCGGAGGATGTGTCATCGAGAGCGAACTCGGCATTATCGATGCGCGCCTGGAAACCCAGTTGAAGTGCCTGGAAGACGTGCTCATGCGCGGATCTTCCACTGATTAAAGGTAGATCAGCGGAAGAAGAAGATTAGTAGAAGAAAATGGCCAGCAAGGTTACCGACATTCGCAGGTTTCTGGACCGCATCGAGCATGCCTCGTCGGTCCAGGTCCGAGGCCGGGTCAAGGAAGTGGTCGGGCTGGTGGTAAGAGCGGTGGTGCCCGAGGCCTTCATTGGCGAGATGTGCCTGATCCGGAATCCGCGATCCTCCCTCCCGGTCAAAGCCGAAGTGGTCGGTTTCCGGGACGGCGATGTCCTGCTCATGCCGCTCGGCGAGTTGGTGAACATCGGCCCGCACAGCGAAGTTATACCCACCGGAAACTGCCTGACAGTGAAAGTTGGGAATGGCCTGCTGGGCCGCGTGTTGAACGGGCTGGGCGAACCCATGGATGCGGAGTTTAAGGGTCCATTGAATTGCACGGAAGAGTTTCCCGTTCTCGGCTATCCTCCGGACCCTCTGAAGCGGCAACGGGTCACCAAGCCTATTTCTTTGGGGGTTCGCGCCATTGACGCTGTGCTCACCGCTGGCGAAGGTCAGCGCATCGGCCTGTTCGCCGCTGCGGGCGGTGGCAAAAGCACGCTGCTGGGGATGATCGCCCGCAACACCGAGGCCGACGTCAATGTGATCACGCTGGTCGGCGAGCGCGGCCGCGAGGTGCGCGACTTCATCGAGCAGGATCTCGGCCCGGAAGGAATCAAACGCTCGGTGGTAGTGTGCGCGACCTCCAATGAATCGTCGTTGGTGCGCCTGAAAGCGGCATATGTGGGCACGGCCATTGCCGAGTATTTTCGCAATAAGGGGCTGAAGGTGCTCCTTATGATGGATTCGGTCACGCGCTTTGCCCGCGCCCAGCGCGAGATTGGCCTGGCCTGCGGCGAGCCTCCCGCCCGGGCCGGGTACACTCCGTCGGTGTTCGCGGAACTGCCCAAACTCCTGGAGCGCTCCGGCAACTCCGACAAGGGGTCGATCACCGCCATCTACACCGTGCTGGTGGCGGGCGATGACATGAACGAACCGGTCGCGGATGAAGTGCGCTCCATCCTGGATGGGCACATCATCCTTTCGCGCGAACTCGCGGCTCGCAATCACTATCCGGCGATCAATATTCTGGAAAGCGCCAGCCGGGTCATGGGCGCGGTTACGAGTCAGGAGCATCGCCAGTGCGCGGGCGCGCTACGGGACGCCCTGGCAACTTACAGGAAGAATGAAGACCTAATTCTGCTTGGCGCCTATAAAACCGGCGCGGACAAGCGGGTGGACAGCGCGATCGCAAAGATCTCCGACATTAACGGCTTTCTGAAGCAAGCGACCGACGACAAGTCCAATTTCGCGGGCTCGGTGGAGCGCCTGACAAAAATGTTTCCGCCGGGCGAGAACTGACTATGGCGCAGTTCATTTATCGCCTGCAGCTCCTGCTGGAACAGCGAGAAGAGAGGCGCAAAGAAGCCGAAAGGGAGCTGCTGCGGCAGGAGAAGGAACTCGAAGCGCAGTCGGCGGCGCTACAGACTTTGCAGCAGAAAGTGGAACAACTCGTCGCCCGGCGGCGGCAGTTGCAGCGCGAAGTCACCAAAACGGGCGATGCGGGCGTGTTGAGCGCGAAGGACATTCAGCAGAGATTCGAAGAGACACAGGTCGTCGGTCTGCTGATTGACGACGCCAAGAATGATGTCCTGGCGCAGCGTTCGCTCATTGAGCAATGCGAGGCGCGGGTGCAGGAGGCGAAGAAGAACCTGCAAGAAGCCACTCGCGAAGTCGAGGTCCTGCAAAAGCACCGTGCCAAACAGGAGGAGCGTTTTCAGCGGGAACAACAAGCTCAGGAAGAGCTGGTTCTGGACGAGATCGGCAACGTGTTACACACCACCCGGAGACAGCAGTTATGAAAATCGGCGACCCACAGCCGCCCACGAGCGATCCCCAGGTCAGCAATGACTCTGACTCGTCTCAAAACAACGACAGCAAGGATAGCGACGGCTCAGCCTTTTCCCGTGTTCTGGCCAAGAAGCGCGATCCCGGCCAGCAAGGGGCGGGGACGGCGCTATGGCAGGGCGGGAAGCGTCCTTCCGGCGATCTGGATCCCGCCAGTCTTGGGCTTGCGCAGGGTCCGCAGGCGCAGTTTGGCCAGTTGCTTCAGCCCACTGCGGTCGAAAGCAAGCGCGCCGTTGCGGTGCCGGTCGAACTGCAACAACTAGTTCACGAAATCACGGTGGGAGTGAATGCAGCCGGAAACCAGCAGGTGAGCATCGAACTGAACTCGAATGTGCTCAAGGGCCTTCATATCCGCATTGAACGGCAGCAAGGCGCTGTGTCGATTCAATTTCAGAGCACGTCCGACCAGGTGAGTTCGCTACTGTCGAATAACCTTGATGCGCTGTCGGAGGGATTGGCCGACCGGGGCGTGAGCGTATCCAATATCCGCATCACCGGCGCCGGCGAATCCGCAGGCTCCCAGGATTTCAAAGGCCGTGCGCTCTCCGGCGGACGCGCACCGAGCGGGCAGCAACGCGGAGGCCGCTAGCTGACAACTCGCATGCCACCGGCCACGTCTTCTCCGACGCCATATCGTTTTGAAAACCTTCCCGCCATCAGCAGGAATGAAGTTGTCCTCTGGAACTGGTATTGCCGCATAGCGCCGACCCAAGTCGAGTGGAGATCGTGGGTCGCCGAAATTCTTGGGCACCTGGTTGAGAAACCTGTGGGTCAGAAGCTGCAACTGGTCCAAACTCACCAGGTGGATACTAAATTCGGCGAGAAAGTTCTGGATTTCGGATCGAAGCAGGAAGTGTTCTTCGGACGTGATACGGGAAACGATGTTGTCCTCGCGGCCAGCGCGATCGCCGGCAAGCAGGCCCGGCTCTTCATCCAAGACGGCAAGGCTTATCTTGAGGATCTCGGCGGCCGTCTCGGAACCTACCTTTGGGACAATCGAATCCCGTCCCGTGAGAAGCAGCTTTTGGGCAGCGGCGATCAATTCACTATATTTCCATATCGTTTCCGCGCTCTGGTGGAGCATTGCTGGAGCCCGGAAACCGACGTTGCAGTGAGTGAATGCCGTCTGGAGGCGCAAAGCCGGGCGGAATTTCTGGGGCTCTCTCCTCCCGGAGCACGCACCTTCGTGGTGAAAGCGGATACTGGCCGGGGAAGAGCTGTCCTACAGGTCAGCTCAGGCTTCCTGGAAAAGTTGCAGCAGCGAATTCTGGCGCCGCTCGGCTTGCAAAGAATCAAGAACACGGTGCCGTCCGACGACGCATTTCTGGGCTTCGTAATGCTTGCCTTTCTCGAGCGCCTGAATCGAGGACTAAAATTCCCCGATCAGTTCTCGTTCGCCAAAGCTTCCCGGGAAATGCCCGCCGACTCGACTCGCGGAATGACGCTGAGTTTTGCCGTCGGCGTGGGCGGTCTCACGGGGCCATTCCGGATTTTTCTTCCGCTCGAGTTCCTGCCCGCCGGCAAGTCCGAGGCGGCCGGGGTTTCTGCCGTGAGCTTTCCTGGCGAGCTTTGCTGGAAGTTCCCGGTGTCGGCCGGCTTTGTCGATCTTTCTCCCGATGAGATCGCGCAGGTCGGCCTGGGTGACATTCTTGTCGCTCAGAACGCCCCCGCCACTCTGTTTCCCAAAGATTTCAGCAAGGGCTGGACGATGGTGGCAGAGGGAAGCAACTTCGTGCGCTTCAAGTTCGATAAATACTTCGAGGGAGGCCTGCCAGTGGAATCCGGTAGCGACACAACCAAGGCGACGAAGGCGGCGATCGAGACCTTGCCGCTGCGTCTGCATGTAGTAGTGGGAGAACGTGAGCTGTCGCTGGCCGAGATTCAGGCCCTCAATCCTGGCACGATTATCGAGCTGGACGCGAACAAGTCGGCTCCAGTCCGGTTGATGGTGAATGGCAGAATTCTGGGCGAGGGTGAACTGGTGGAAGTCGAAGGCAGCCTGGCGGTCAAGGTGCTGCGCTGGAGAAGCAGCTAATGGTCGC
Organism: uncultured Acidobacteriaceae bacterium; assembly: GCA_963735545.1. Classification (GTDB taxonomy): domain Bacteria; phylum Acidobacteriota; class Terriglobia; order Terriglobales; family Acidobacteriaceae; genus PALSA-270. The sequence goes on along the minus strand of CAVTLU010000017.1, from coordinate 27,528 downwards.
CTTATTACTACAGGCAACTCCCAGTGCCGTCGACCAGCTTAATTCCATCAACTCGCAGATCGTGCAATACGTCGAAGTACTTCTCGCCCTGGCCGGAGTACTCATCCTGGCTTATCTGACATTGCGCGTGGGTCTGCCGCGGATGTTCGGCATGAGGACCTCCAGCAGCGGCCCCATCCAGGTCGTTGCCCGCTATCCGCTCGAGCCAAAGAAGGCTCTGTATCTAGTCAAGGCCGGCTCGCAGGTTTTTCTGATCGGCACGGCGGAAAATCAGGTCGAGTACCTCACTGCCGTCAGCGAGGAAAATGCGGTGGAAATACTGGAGTCTGTGCGCCGCGAAGCGGCGCCGCGCAAGGATTTCCGCTACCTGTTGAACCGGCTGCAAAAGGGTGGGGAATCATAACGTGCGCCAGAGACTGCGAAGAATGAAACGCCTGCTTTACTTCGGGTTCCTGCTATTTCCGTACCCGCTCCATGCGCAGACCGGCGGCACGGTAGCCAATCCGGTCGTGATGGTCATCGTTCTGGGGATACTGGCGCTCGCCCCGTTTATCGTCATCATGCTGACCTCGTTCGTGAAAATCTCCGTCGTGCTATCGATCGTTCGGAATGCCCTGGGGACGCAGCAGGTTCCGCCGAATCAGATCATCACTGGACTCGCCTTCGTGCTCAGCATTTTTATCATGGTTCCGGTAGCCCGCCAGATGTACGACGCCGCGGGCACAGTCTCGAACACCAAGGATATATTCTCCGAAGCGAGCGTAAAGAGCCTGTTCGACGCCAGCAAGAAGGCCAAAGAGCCGTTGCGGCGTTTCCTCTCGCGGCACAGCCATGTGAAGGAGAGGGAACTGTTCATGGACCTGGCGGTACGGCTGGAATACAGCGCGGTGGAGAAGCCGCAGGCTGCCGCCCCCGCTGCTCAACCCACACCGCCGGCAAGCGGCGCCCCGGCGGCAACGGGTGCGCCTGCGACACAACCGCCCGTGACACAGGCTCAGGCGTCTGTTGCTCCGGCGCCGCCCGCGGAGCAGGCTCCCCCTCCGGCCCCGCCGCCAAACGTGGACCGGCCGGACAAGGACGACTTCCAGATTCTGATGCCTGCGTTCGTCACCAGCCAGTTGAAAGAGGCATTTGAGGTCGGATTTCTGCTGTTTGTGCCGTTCATCGTGGTGGACATGGTGGTGGCGAACATCTTGCTCGCGATGGGAATGCAAATGCTCTCGCCAAGCGTGATTTCGCTGCCTTTCAAGCTGCTGCTTTTCGTAGTGGTAGACGGCTGGTTCCTGATCATTCGCGGCCTGGTTCTGAGCTATACATGAGAAACTTTGATTGCTTGCAGGACGCAAAAGCGTAACCACAGGGAAGCACAGGGTTTAGCTCTTCAGAGAAATTGGCATGAGCATAGAAGCCATCATTCGGATATTGCGTGAAGGTTTGCTGCTCATCTTGGTGCTTTCGGCAGGGCCGATGCTGGCCAGCATGCTGATTGGCCTGGTAGTCAGCATTCTTCAAGCAACGACGCAGATTCAAGACCAAACCTTGAGCTACGTTCCCAAGCTGGCGGGCGTTTTCCTGACCATCGCCATTCTTGGTCCCTGGCTTTTGGCGCAATCGGTACAGTTCACCGTGGCACTGCTGGAAAGCATTCCCACCATACGCTGAGGACCTTGGCATGCTCACGGCAGCCCAACAAATTCTGTCGAACCTGGGATTCCACAGCGACCTCGGAACTTTTATTGTTCTGTTCGGACTTATGTTGACGCGCCTATTGAGCGCGATCGCGCTCACACCCTTTCTCGGTGGGCGCTCGGCGTCCGGCCGGATCAAGGTCGGTCTGGCAATGCTGATCGGCGTGTTGCTGTATAACAGCGTCGTTCCTCAGACCAGCCCGGGCGGAATGAGCACCTTGCTGGTGATATGTCTGCTGACAAAGGAAGCCGTGATTGGGGCAACGCTGGGGTTCCTGTCCCAGATCATTTTCCAGAGTGTTCAAATGGCCGGCGCCATGATCGACTACGGGCGCGGCATGAGCCAGGCTACCTTTTTCGCGCCCCAACTGGAGAGCAACGTGTCTTTGCTGGGCCAGTTGCAATTTCAGGCGTCCTTGGTGCTGTTCTTAATTCTGGGTGGGCACCTTTTGTTCCTGCGAGCTTTGGCTGCGAGCTTCGAGAAGGTTCCGCTGCTGCAGTTTCCGCAGTTTTCCGGAGGTACGCTGGCGGGGATAGAACAGGTAGCCCGCTATACCGGCGAGAGTCTGCGGATCGCGGTACAACTCAGCGCACCTGTGCTGGTGGTGCTTTTCCTGGTCGACATCAGCTTCGGGATGCTGGGCAAGGTGGCGTCCGGATTCAGCGTCCACCACGAAAGCCAGCCCGTGAAGGCCCTGCTCGGCCTGGGAGTTTTCCTGCTGGCGCTGGCGTATGTCATCAACCGCATGCCGGGATATTTTGCCGGCATGGTGGAGGAAGTCGAGCAGTTTATGCGGCACATTGCGTAAAGATTTGCCGGCCGGTGCTGGCGGCGGGTTGAGGTCATGTCGGGCGAAAAGACAGAACAACCAACACAAAAGCGGATCAACGACTCCAGGAAAAAGGGTCAGGTATTCAAGAGCAAGGACTTGATCCAGGCGTTGCTGTTTATGACCGCCGCTGCCGTGTTGACCACTGGGGGGCCGGCCTACGTCTCTCAACTCGCGGCCATGATGAAGGAGTTTTTCCAGCCGGCGATCATGCGCGGAGACATGCCGCTGAATGCGATGCTTAGCCGCTTGAGTTATGCCTGGTCAAAATTCATGGTACTCTCCGCGCCGCTGCTGGCGGCGTTGGTGATAGCTGCGGCGGCGGCGAATTTCGTGCAGGTAAAGGCGCTTTTTGCCCCGGAGGTTGTTAAGCCGAAGTTTGACAAGCTGAATCCCGTCAATGGTTTCAAGAACACTTTCTTCAGCTCCAAGACTTATATCGAGCTGGCGAAGAACCTTATCAAATTCACCGTAATCTTGTGGGTCTTGTACAGCGCCATTCGAAACAGTTTGCCAGAAATTATACCCACCGCCGGAATGCGTCTGGATGACACCGCGGGCGTAGCCGGCCGGCTGATGTCGAGTATGTTGCTGAAGGTTGGGGTCGTCTTCGTAATCCTGGGCGCCGCCGATTTCCTCATTCAGAAGAAGCTTTACATGAAAGACATGATGATGAGCAAGGAGGACATCAAGCAGGAATTCAAGGAGCAGGAAGGCGATCCCCACGTGAAGCACCAGCGGCGGCATCTCTTCGAGCAGATGATGCACGAAAGCGTGGCCCATAATGTTCCCCGGGCGACGGTGGTGGTGGCCAATCCTACGCATTTGGCGATCGCGCTGCGCTATGACGAGAAAAACATGCCTGCACCCCAGGTTACTGCCAAGGGGCAGGATTCCATGGCATTGAAAATCATCGAGATCGCGAAAGAGAACGAAATTCCGGTGATCCGCAATGTCGGATTGGCGCATAGCCTGTTCGATCTCGAGATCGGGCACGATATTCCCGAGGACTTGTATGAAGCGGTGGCCGAGGTTCTGAATTTCGTATATCAGTTGGCCGCCATCGAGGACTAGAAGCGAGGATCCCATGAGAGTCGACTACACATTGCCGGGACTGGATCCGGGAAGCTTGCCGGAGTTGCCTGCCTCGGTAGAAACCGGACGGTCGTTCAGCGACCAATTGCGCAGCCCGGCAGTCGAACTGCCGTTGAACTGGCAGCACGAATTGCATCTGGACGCGCGTCCCGCAACCGCCACCAACATCGGCCCCCCGCCACGCCCCCCCAGTCTGGAGATGGGCGATTCGGCGAGCGAACGCACGCGCTGGCGCAGCATGTTGTCGCGGCACAACAAGGCGCTGGCGGCTGCGGATAATTCGAACGCGGGAGCCGATACTCTGGCGGTGTCGGTGATGCTCGATATGCTGTCTGGCAGTCAAGACGCGGAAGATTCCATCGTCTACCACAATGGATCTGTGACCAGGGGCTAAACATGCCGGAGATGGGTTGGACGGACGAAGAAATCTATCGGGTGGCCGACCGCGGATATGCGTTTTACCGGCAAGGCCGCTATAACGAGGCGGGGATTATTTTCAGCGGACTAACCGTCCTTGACCCGCTGAATACTTATTGCCGCACAGCCCTGGCCGCAGTCTGCCTGGTGATGGGAGACGCGCAAGGGGCGGTAAACGAACTTTCATTTGTGCTGCAACAGAATGCAGCGGATCACGCCGCACGGGCGCGCCGCTGCGAGGCTTATTGCGCCTTGGGGAACTGGCCGGAAGCCCAGCAGGACCTGGAGATCCTGCGGCGCAACGGCCAACGGCACCTTGTCCAGCGGCTTACCTGGCGCCTGCAGGCGGCAGGGGCGCCCACCCACTAACGGGGCTAGCAACTTCGGACGCGCCCATTCGATAACTGTAGTGAGTTTGGGCCAGATGGAAATCGAAAGGGAGGAGGCAACTTATGGGTGGAGTGGTTCAAGATATTGGTAGCGCAATCAGCGGTGGGATCAATGCTGTCTCAGATCTCGCTAAAGGAGACGTAGGTGGAGCACTTAGCTCGGGGCTGGGTGCCGTAGCCAATGGTTTCCTGGCAATGAATCCCGAGATCGGTGAAGGGGCGAGCTTGCTGGGTCCATTGAGTGGAATGCTGTCAGGATTGACGGGTGGGTCGGGCGGCGCCGGAGGTTTGGGACAAGCCGGTCAACTGCCCGGGATGATCAGCAGCCTGCTTGGGAATCTGGGCTCAGCGCTGCAAAATCCGATGCAAGGGATCAGCAGTTTGTTGGGTGGCGGCGGCCTCGGAGGCTTGTTAGGCGGAGGCGGCAGCACTAGCAGCAACGGGCTCGCGGGCCTGTTTGGTGGCAGCAGCACCGCCGGCGGCAGCGGCCTCCAGGGTTTGGCAGGCAGCGGAGGCGGCACAGCGGGCGCCAGCGGTACGGGACTGCCCGACGTGGGCGCGACCCAGAGCGGCGTCCAGGGGCAGTTGGCCGGCCTTTTGGGAACACAAGAGCAGGAAGCGCAGTTCCAGATCCAGTTCCAGGAGCTGTCGTCATTGATCGAGATGCTCAAGGAATGCGGTAAGACTGCCGCCCAAAACATGTCCTAAGGGCAGCATACGAAAAAGATCGCACTAAGGAGGAAAAAGGATGGCACAGGAACAAATGACTGCGGCCGAGGTCGCCAAGAAACTGGTGGCTGGCGAACAACCGGCAGCGTTGTTGGGCGTGACCGACAATCAAATGAAATCGATCGTCGCTCTCGGCTACAACCAGTATCAGCAAGGCAAACTGAAAGATGCCGAAACCGCCTTTCGCGGGCGTCACGGCGCTGGACCGTAACTCTTACCTGGGGTACGCGGGATTGGGAGCGGTATCTTTGGCAAAGAAACCACCCGATCTTGAAACCGCTTACGCCAGCCTGACCAGAGCTGCGGCGTTGAAGGCGGACGACGGAACCATCCAGGCAAATCTGGGTGAAGTTCTACTGCGGCAGGGCAAAATCGATGAAGCGAAGCAGCATCTGGAGAAGGCGTTCGCGCTCGATCCAGAGCACAAGGATCCGGGCGTAAATCGCGTCCGGGCCATTGTCAGCGGCCTCAACATCATCGTCAAGGAAGTCGAAAAGCAGGCGCAGGCGCAACTGAAAGCCGCAAGCTAGACTCGCAACATGGTGCCTCGGACGCCCCGCTCCTGGAGCTGGGCGTCCGGCGCCAATTTCGCAGTACGAGCCAATCCCGCTTTCCCCGGGCGATGCCCACTGCCGGGACTCGGCGGTGACTCGCGGCAAGGGGCGAGGAAATTTCCGGCCGAGACATGATTGCAAAAATCCAGGCTCAGATTCTCGATATCCAGAAAGAGATTCTAGGCGGTAATCTGCAAGGCGTTCTCACTCGCTTTGCCGATTTGATCCTGGTCGGTCTGGTCGCGGTAATGATCGGCTTGATGATCGTTCCCCTGCCGACCTTTCTGCTCGACATTTTCCTGACCATCAATATCACCGTGGCGGTGACGATTTTGATGGTCTCGATTTACATCTCCAGTCCCACGCAAATCGCCTCTTATCCCACTTTATTGCTGCTCACCACGCTGTACCGGTTGTCGCTCGACATTTCGGCGACCCGGCTGATTCTGCTCAAGGCAGATGCCGGCGAGGTGATTCGCGCTTTCGGCATGTTTGTGGTCAGCGGCAATTTTGTGGTGGGCGCGGTTATCTTCCTCATCATCACCCTAGTCCAGTTCATTGTCATCACCAAGGGCGCGGAGCGCGTGGCGGAAGTTTCCGCCCGCTTCACCCTCGATGCGATGCCGGGGAAGCAGATGAGCATCGACGCCGACCTGCGGGCCGGCATCATCGATTTCCAGCAGGCGAGAACGAGGCGGGAAGGGCTGGCGCGCGAAAGCCAGTTCTACGGCGCGATGGACGGCGCAATGAAGTTCGTGAAAGGCGATGCTATCGCAGGTATCGTCATCACCCTGATCAACATCATCGGAGGGTTGATCATCGGCGTGGCCATGAACGATATGACCATTACCGATGCGGTGCAGACCTACTCGATTCTGACCATCGGGAACGGCTTAGTATCTCAAATTCCCGCACTGCTGATCTCTATCTCGGCGGGCATGGTAGTCACCCGCGTAGCCTCTGAAAACAAGGACTCCAATCTTGGCAAGGATGTAGCGGGCCAGATTCTCGGGCAGCCCAAAGCCATTGCGGTCGCTTCCGGATTGCTCACCGTGATGGCGATTATTCCGGGCCTGCCGAAACTTCCATTCTTCCTGCTGGCTGCTCTGACCGGTTCACTGGCATGGGGGCTGTTTCGCGCGCAGAAAATTCAACTGGCCGCCACGGAAAAGTCACAGCAGCAACTGGCTGTCGCCAAGACTCAGGAGCCTCAGCCCTCCATAACCCTGCCGCTAGTGCTGCAGACGAGCGAAGAACTGACGCCATACGTAGATCTCCAAACCGAGACCGGTAAGAAGTTTTTCGAACAACTGGTGTCGATTCGGAATGGTCTCTACTATGAGTTGGGCGTCATTTTTCCCGCAGTCCAGATCAAGGGCAACACCCCCGGCGAGCCTGGTAGCTATACCATTTGGGCCAACGAAGTGCCGGTAGTCAGCGGGCAAGTTCGCGTGGACGCCGTACTGGTGAGCGACTCGGCCGAAAGCATCTCGGTTTACGGCTTCAAAGGCGAAACCACCACCAATCCCGCCACCGGCAAGCCCGCTGCGTGGGTTTCCCGCGACCAGGCGGAGCGCGCCAAAGCCGTTGGTTACCAGGTTTGGGACACGCAGGACGTGCTGCTGCTCCACCTTGCGCACTTCCTCAAGAAGAATGCAAAGGAATTTATCGGTATCCAGGAAGTGCAGCGCATGGTGGCGGCGGTGAAGCAGCACTATCCCACATTGGTCGAAGAGACAGTCCCCAAGCCGGTTTCGCTGCAGACGCTGACCGAAATTCTGCGCCGGCTGGTCGACGAGCAGGTTTCCATTCGCGATCTCAAGACTATTCTTCAGACTCTATGCGAATGGAGCCGGACCGAACACGAAGCTCTGAACCTCACAGAGCACGTGCGGGCCGGGCTCAAAGCGAAGATTTGTTATCAGATTTCGCAGGGGCGGCCGCTGCTGTTCATCTATCGTCTCGATCCAGAGTTCGAAGAAATGTTCCGCAACTCCATTCGCCAAAGCGCCAGCGGCGCCTATCTGGCGATGGACCCTGCAATGAGCCGCCAGGTGATGGAAGCGGCGCGGGCTCAGATCGGTGATTTGCCGCCCGGAGCGCAGACCCCGGTGATCGTGACCGACGGCGAGATCCGCCGGTTTGTAAAGCGGCTGCTGGATTATTCGATTCCAGATGTGACAGTCCTCAGTTACGACCAGCTAACGCCACAAATCAATTTGCAGCCGCTGGGAACGATTTCACCGGCAGTCGCGGGCCAGATTGCCGGCAGATAGAGGACGGAACGTCAAGCCCGGGTTGAGTGGACAGAGCAGGTGGCGCGCAGGTCACGGGTCAAAGTGGCGAACTCGCGGATCACGGCGAACCCGGCGGCGGTGAGCAGATGTTGAGCGTAGCCGTCGCGGAAGACGTCGGTGGCAGTGAATGGCGGGCGATAGGCTTGTTCTCCGAGGTAGCGCAGCAGTTCGTTGCCGGCTGCAAGATCGGATTCAGGAGAACGAAGATCAAGCAAGTTGGTGCCCTCGGACCGGGCAAACACGACCGCGTAGGCTTTGATTGCATTGCCCGAGAATGCGCCTAAGACATGGAGGGAGGGCGCAAGTCTACGGAAGAAATTTTGCCGCTGATACCAGCAAAAAGGTTCATCGGGTGAGAGTGTGACTTGCGCAATCGCCTCGACACTGGTTTGACGAACCTCGAGGCCCGAGTCGGCGGCAGGCACGCTCAGGGATTGGGTTTGCATCGCCACGAGTTCATGGGGCGAGTCAACTTTGATGAAGCGGTAGCGACGCGCGGGGCGGCCCGGAGCTGAGACGCCGTAAAGCATGAGATAACCGCCGTCATACAGCTTTTGGCAGCAGGCCTCAAACAAAGCCCGCGCGGTCTTGAGGCTGCGGAATTTGGAAAGCGCGCCCCAGTAGAAAGTGTAGGCATCGTGGGCCTGAGCGTCGGTACACGTGATGATGATGGCGGCGGGCTCGTTGTCGACGTAACTGATGAACGAGTAGTCGTAGGAGAAATTCCAGTATTGCGCAAGCGCAAGGAAGCTGAACAGGTCCAGATGGAGTTCGAGCGCCGTACCGCGGGAGGTTTCGTTCAACAGGCGAATGGCATCGGGAAGATTCTGCAGGTTGACCGTGCGCAGTTCTTCCGCCATGGGAAGCGCATGATACTACAGTGACGATAAGGAGTGAACTATGAAGACTGCAACCAAAGACCAACCCGCCACCACCAAAGATGACATTGAGTGGCGGCACTTTCCGGAATTCGAGAAGGCTCTGTTCAGCGAGGCGCCGGCGCCGCTGCTGGCGAGAGTAGAGAAAACCTGCCGCCAGCTCAACGACGTGATTCAGGCTGGCTCCGAGGCGGATAAACAGCGCGCCACCGCGGCTATGACGGCCTACGGGCGCTCCCTGGATCTGCTGCGGGTGCTTACGGCGGAGAGAGACAAAGCCGCGGAGCGTAAGTAGCAACATCTTCAGCGAGAGCCCGATAACTTAATCAGGAGGCGAACCCCATGTCGACCGTAAATTCAGCTTTATCGATGGCTTCTTCTCCGAACTATAGCCTCGACCAGATTCTGCAGACCACCCAGCAGCAGAGCCAGCCGAGCGGATTCCGGCGAGTCCTGGGGGCCGTGGTGGGCGGGGTGGGCAATGTATTCGCTCCCGGCATCGGCGGGATGATTGGCAGCGCCATTTCGGGCGGCGCCGGCGGCATCAACTCGGCTGGCCTGATGAATCAGCAGATGCAATTCCTGCAACTGCAGCAGCAGATGAGCAACGCACAGGAAATGTTTGAGACGGCGTCGTCGGTGATGAAGGCGCGGCACGACGCTGCCATGGCGGCGGTCCGGAACATCAGCTAGCACAAAGCGCCGAGAGAGGAGCCGAAGATGACGACAAAGTGGACGATCGCTCCCTCCAGTGAGGAGCTGGGTTTCCTGGTGGAAGCGGGAATAATTTATCGCGACGCTAAGAATTTCCAGGCGGCCCGTGATGTGTTCACGGGAATAAAGACCTTGTATCCCAAGCATGATTTTCCCGAGGTGTTTCTGGGCAGTCTGGAATTTCAGCAAAGCAATTTCGACGGCGCGGAAGCCCACTATCGCAAGGCGCTGGAACTGAATCCGCGCAGCGCTTTTGCCTATGCCCACCTCGGGGAGGCGTGCTTGTTTCGCAAGGATAAGGATGCGGCGCGCACTCACCTGAAGACTGCGCTCACACTGGATCCATTGGGCGAGTCCGGGAAATTGGCGCGGCGGCTATTGGAAATGGCAGACCGGGTGACATTCGTTTAAGCTGGAAGCTCACCATGGGTATTGACAATATCAAGCCAGTGGGCAATCCCCCGCTTACGCCGTCCTCCGCTGAGGGCCCCGCTGACTCGACGAAGCCGGATCGCACCTTCGCAGATGCGCAGGACAAGCTACGCCCGTCCTCATCCGAGCCTGGTGCTCCGCCCGTGGGGGTTGCGGCACAGTTCAACCGGGCGGAATTGCAGGATCCCGCAAAGCTTGATCAGATGGTGCGAGCCTCGGTCACAGAAATGGTCGATGCGCAAAGCACGCCGGGACCGCTCTCGAATAACGACAAAGCCTCCTTGGTAGATTTCCTTTCTGGAGACCCCTTAGTCCGGCAGCAGATTGAGACCTATTTGCGGAAGGTGTTGGCATAGAGCATGGATATTCTGCTTTCCATCCGCAACAAAGCTGAAGCGAGCACTCAAGAAGTGCCATGCGCCATTGGGAATGGTCTGGTCATTGGGCGTGGCGCGGAACAGGGCGTTCTACTCGACGGACCGGATCTTTCCCGCGAGCACCTGGTGCTAACCACCGATGGCACCCACGTCTATGTAACCGACCTCAGCATCAACGGCACCTGGCTCAACGGAACCAGACTGAAAAGGTCAGTCAAGAACCGCGTGCGCGCCGAGGACCTGATTGAGGTGCCGGGATATGCTTTGAGCTTCAAACCGGCTGAGCAGCCGGAGAAAGTCGCCGAGTCTGCCATAGCGCAAATGCCGGCGCCGGCGCTCGAACCGCGCCCCGTCTTTGTGCCTCCGGCTGAACCCGTTGAACCTCCGGGGCTGCTGGATCCGGTGTTCCGCGCCCTGGGGTCTTTTACCTTCGGGGAAAAATTCTTCGCTCTCGTGGGGCTCGCCGGGCTGGCGCTGCTGTATGTGTATATGGCCGGTTAACTATACCGTCGCCATGAATGCCTGGCGTCATGAGTCTGGTGTTCTTCTAACTACTTCGTTCGACTCTCAGGCGCTGAAGCGTATGGTTTTTCAAGAGCTTGGTGGCACGAGTGAAACTCGTGCCCTTCCCAACTCGCTTGACTCAATCTAGTTTCCCGGCGTCTGCGGAACGCTGGGATATATCTGGCTCAGGCGGCCTCTTCCGGCCATGAAATCGGTGTTTCCATTTTCGATCTGCGATTCCTGCAAGGACCGGGTTGTGCCGGAAAAAGGATCGGTGATCCAGAATGTGCGGTCTGGCTTATCCCCGCGAACATCGGTGATGACTTCGGCATGGCCACCTCCGCTGCCCCACTCCACGCCGATGGGCACGGCGATGTTTTGATGCAGCAGCGCCTCCGCTTGGTCCAGAGCATCGGTGCGCGCCTGTTTCGAGTCCCCTACGTTCTGCTCGGTGTAGACCCGGTGGGTGGTTTGCGAGGCCAGCTGATTCAGTCCCCTGCCGCCGTTCATTCCTACTCCGCCGTCCTTGTCCCGCGGTACGGCCACGCCCCCATTGAGCTTCAAAAGGAACTCCTGATCGTCGGCTATGTTGCCCGTTGTCGACGTAGAATGGATGGCCTCGCGGTGCATCCGCCACGCCACCGTGGGGTCGGATTCGGCGGCTGTAATCTGAGCCGAGGTCGGGACGCAAGACGTGCTGAAGCGTTGCTGCAGCGCGTTGCCGCCCTGGGGGCTCAGCAAATCCTGCACGGTTGACTTCTCGATAAGCTCGTTGCGCGGCGTACCACGAATGTCGTCGGCAAAATGAAGTACTTCCCAGGTTGAGTTCGCCACCAGATCGGCCTTTTGGCCTGCCTTCGGAGCGATCGTGTCCAGCCTTGCCCCCACGGCTTTAAGAATTAAAGCCCGCTCGGTCTCGGCGGAGCCGTCCGGACCGGCTCCAGTTCCCGCCTGACTCAGCGCGCCCGCAATTTTCTTGTATGCGTCTTCTGGCATATTGGCTAGTGCCTCTGCGGCGCGGCGCGCATTGTCCTCGCCCATAACCCCCGCCATGCCCTTAAGATCGCCCTTTAGGTTATCGATTCGTGACGTGCCCACTCCCATGACCAGCGACTGTTCGATATCGGGTGTAATGCGGTCAGGGTGTGCCTGAGCGAGCGGAGCCACATCCAGGAATGTGCGCATGGCGCGCACCCGGTCTCCGGAATGAAGAGCGTCCTCAAACAGATTTGCTTGCCGCTTGAAGTCCTGAGGCGGTAAGTTGCTCAGAAAGTTGGTGAGCTTTCGCACATCCGCGTCGTCCAAACCTGCCATTCCAGCTTTTCGCCCCAACTCCTGAGCGAGCTGCTGGTTCATCTTCATGATTGCCGCCATCTTGTCCATATCTTGAATGGAGCCAGCCCTCGGACCCGACGGGGTTGTGTCAGCAACAGCGCCACCCGATGAGGGGGCGGCGTTCGCGGGGTCGCCGGAGGGCAATTTGATTTCGCGCCCGGCGATGATCGCGCTGGGATCCTGGAGTTGGGGATTGGCATCGAGCAGACTCTGCACCGGCACGTTATAGCGCGACGCAATCGTGCTTAATGTGTCCCCTGCCTTTGCGGTTACACTCTGCTCCGAGTCATCGGGATTCGTTAAAGGGTAGGAGACTGCACCACCAATTCGCACTCCCATAAGATCCTCCTGTCAAGGTTATCGGGCGGGGGCGGGTTCGAGTTGCCACAAGGAGACCAATCAAGCGAAACTTCATGACGTCGCAGCGCCTACTGCAGCTTGATCTGCGAGATCCAGTTCTCCGGATTTGCTTTGTGGGCTTCTGCAATGGCATCTTTCAGCTGCTGTTGCATCGCCTTCGGCATGTGCTTGTAGGCATCCTGGATCTCGTGCTTGAGTTGGTCCTTTACCTCTGAGTTGTCCACTGGATTTTGGTAGCTGCCGGTTTTGTTGTGCTCAGTGACGGTATGGCCCGCATAGACGCTGAGTTCGCGGGTCGCAATGTCGGGAGATCCAGCTTGCAGGGCTGCCAACGCACTGTGGACAAAAGCGCGCGCTTCGGACGTTCTGCCGTCGCGCTCCGCCATATCGACCACCAGTTCGGCATCGGCCTTGGAGAGGCGCGGATGATTTCCAGTGGCCTGGGCTTTGATCCAGCTTTCGAAGGGCTTTCTCCCCGGAGGCCCATCCACAAACATGCGTCCTGACTCTTGCTCGTACTTCTTAACCCAATCCTGCGCCAGCTCGGTGTCCTTTAAATGCGAAACTTCGTGAAATAGGACGCCTTCCGCCATGGCAGGGTCCTCCAGCTGATCGAGGTTGATTTCAATCGCGCTCTTCTGGTCTCTGAAGTGGTCTCCCTGCTGAAAAAGCGGCCCCTCGTCGCCGGCTGAGCCGGTATTGGGAGTGATGTTGATCTTCCCCGGGGATCGGTCATTCGAGGAGCGATTGAACTGAATCTCCGACGGATCGACCCCGAACGTGAGCGCCGCCAGTTTTTCCCGGGCTCTTTTGAGCGCTTCTATGATTTCTCTTCTTTGCGCCTCGATCCGGTCGGACTGTTGCGCCTGCTCTTGTTTGTTTGCCCCGCTGAACTCGACCAACTGCTTCTTGCGTGAAACGACTTCCTTGCGCGCGGCCTCGATTTCGTGGAAGGGCGCCAGGCCGCGGACCTGCACGTTGCCCTCGGTGTGAATGCGCGTTAGGTCTTTCCCGTCGGTGTAGCGGGCCTCGGCTGTGGTCTCCACTGCATGCCATCTTCCGTCAATCTGAACCACTGCTGCAGGCTCGGCGTGAGAAAGGCGAGCGACCGCGAGAGCCTGCAGTTGGTTGTCGTATCCTCGAGGAGACCCCAGCTCTCGTTTGATCATCACCGGTTGCCCGCTATCATTGGTTCCCAAAGAAACCACCGACTTCAAAAGATGCTGATTGGCGGCAGCCTGCGCGTCGATACGCATTTGCAGCATGGATTTCGATATGGGATCGTCTTTTGTCGGCGTCGGGGGCGTGGATGGCAAAGCGGAGGAAGGACTGGCGGATTCACCCGCTCCTTCGACCATGGGCAGATTTTTCCCGCCTGTGATGGGTACCCGAATCCATTGGCCCGGCACCAGATTTGTGGCATCCGCGAGGTGCGGGTTCAGTTTTTGCAGAGACGCCAGGTCGATAGGCAATCCCTGAGCCTGCAGTCTGTCGGCAACCTGCGACAGGCTAGTTTCACCCGGCTGCGTAAAGGCCACAGGGGAATAGCGTGCATCCGCGGCGACATCGAAGTTGGAACCGGCAACGCCGGAGGCATCAATTCTTCCGCTTCCCATGGAACGCTCCTCACTTAAGAAATGGTTCTGGTGACGAGGCCGTAATACTCTATCTACTCGGAAGCTTCCGGCTCGTCCACGTAAGGCTGCTGCATGAAGCTTTCAAAATCCGGATTTTTCTCGCTTGCTTCTCCCCTAAGATCAAGGAGCTCCTGGTTGGCTTGATCCAGGTCCGTGTAGAAATCACCGTCGATGTCGCTCATGTCAAGGGTGCGGTCCGCTGAGGCGTCCGAAGAAGCGCCCAGTTTCTTCAGTTCCCCTATCTCATCCTGGCAATGTGCAAACTTCAGTCTAACCTGATCCCACGGGACCGGCTGTTTTTCCATGAGATCTCTAATGCCCTGGACGTTGTCCTGCAGCTTGCCCAGAATTTCCAGAGCCTTGTTTTGCTTCCCTTCGACATCAGAAGTAGGGTCCACGGAAGCGGGCCCGCCGGTCCTAGCAGGCCCGTCACCGGTTATAGGCGTTGGTGCTGCGCCGGTCCCCCCGGGTTTCGAGGTGGAGACGTCCTTCATGATTATCTTTCCCGAGGGATGCACCCAGACATCCACTTCGGTAGCTAGATTGCCTCGCACCTTGCTCTCCAGGTGATAGCCTCTGGCCTTGAGTTCTTCCGATGTCGGCCCAGTTCCGGGCTGGTAATTCTGTATTCCTGGTTGCGGCTTGCCTTTGGTCGCTATCTCCAAAAACTGGTCGGCAAAACCCTTGCCAAAGCGGGCTTTCATCCTTTCGAGGACTGCATTGCGGTCCTGAGGACTCAAGCTTTTCCATGCTTTGTGTGCCGCGCCAGGATCGCTTACCAGATCATTGAGCCGTTGCTCTCGCGCATGCTCGGCACTCTTGGACGCGCCTTTTGCAGGGCTGGCGTCGAACTGCATTTGCACCATCGCCTTCGCCATCGGGTCACTCGATCCTTGCGGAGACGGGCCGGAGGGCGAGGCGAGGAGGGTAGAGATTGATCCGCCAAACCCGGAGTCCGCGGCTTCTCCTGCTCCGGCGTGGGGAAGGTTGATATCCTGTCCAGCTTTCAGGTGCGCCGGATCTTTGATCTGCGGATTCGCCTCCAGCAGGCTCTTCGAGTCGAGGCCCAGCCTGTGGGCTACCTGTGACAGCGAGGTTTCACCCGCTTGCACCGTGGCTACTTGGTCGTCGGTCGTATCCGGCGGTCCATACGCTGGGATACTGCCGGGGTCGATCTTTGGCACGCCCATAGAATCTCCTCCATCAGACCAGTTTTCGTCTTTTTCGGGTAAATTGTTGCTGGCAAGGCCAGATTTCTGGCGCTAATTCAGGCTCGAATCCTGGTGAATCCGCCGTCCCTACATCTGCCGCCTATACCGCTCCCGCGAGTAAATTGAATGGGAACAGCCAAAGAACGGGAACCCGCTGCTTACTGCGTCAGATGGCGGAAGAAGGATACTGCCCGATTGAAGAACTCCGGATTCCACCACAGGAAAAAGGCAGCGCCCGCGGCAAATACGAAAAGAAGAATCAGCCACAGCACCCGGTCCCCGGACTTCTTTGCGGTGGGCGTCGAAGATGGCTTGGCAACAGCCTCAGCCATCGGTGATGGCCTGCGTAGCACAATGGTGGTACTGGCTCGTTGCGCCATTTCCCGCAAAACTGTGCGCACCGCCTCCAGACTGGGGGTACGTTTCTCAACATGTTTCTCCATCATTGCTTCCAGCAGGTCCGACATCACTGCCGGATAGTCCTTCAGCAATGTCTTCAGCGGAGGCGCCTTTTTTTCGAGGTCGGCGTGCCAGCGCAGCCAGTCAAGCTCCGTCTTCTGATCGGCAAAGGCCTTTTCGAACAGGCTCTTTCCCAAGAGAATCTCGTAAAACATGATCCCGAGAGCGTAAATGTGAGCCCCGTCCGCGGCCCCCTCCCCGCTGCTTTTCTCGGAGAAAATTTCCGGAGCCGCGTAGCGCGGATTGCCCACTACCGGGCTGGAGCCGTGCGACGTGGGCGTTTGCGAGGATTGAATCGAGACCGTCTCATTCCGGCTGACGCGGATGTTTTCAGGAATCAAGACCAGATTCTTGCGATTGGTTGGAGGTATAGCAATTAGGGCTTCCGCAGTGCCGACAAAAGTGTGAACGACGAACTCCATTTGAGCCGGTGCATTGTTCAGGAGAGTCGCCAGGCTCTCAGGTTTGCTCGCCAAAATGGCAGCCGGCGGCGGCGCCTTGGGTTGCACGGGCTGCGGTTTGGAATCCGCTTTCGGCTTGACCTGCGGCTCGGGTTTTGGGACGGGGTTAACGGGTGGCTGGACGCGAGGTTTCACCTTGGGCTGAGAATCAGAATTCACCTTGAGCTGGAGCAACCGGGATTGGGGCGGATTTCGGGCTTGGAGCGACATCGACCCTGGGAGCAGACTCGGGCTTGAGCGTGGAATCGACCTTGGGAGCAGAATCAGGCTTGGGAGCAGAATCAAGCTTGGGCACGGAATTGGACTTGGCCACCGGTGCGGTCTTATCACCCATCGGCGCCGGGGCAGGAGGCGCAGCCGGGCGGTTCGCTGAAGGCGCCTCAGCAACCTTCTGGCTGGCGCCGCTTTGCCGAACGCCTGTCTCACGCTGGACCGGCCCTTGTGACAGAAAGGCGCGTCGATCACCTTCTTTTCCCAGGCTTTCCGCGACAATGGAATACAGCCGTTCCAGATCCGTGGTTTTGGAGGCCGCTTCTTTGACGATAATTCTGGCCAGCGGCCCCACAAACTTCGCCAGCTGTTTTTCGACGGTTCGCAGAGTTTCTTCCGGCCAGGCAAAGGCGACTGCTTGAGTTGATGCGCTCGATTTGACCGGCGAGGGCGCTGCGGTAGATTTGTTTCCGGAATCGACGCGCCAAGGCGTCAGTGCGGTTACCGTCTCAATCGAGACCGCGTGACCGATCACGGAGTCGAACGCAGCTGCATATGCTTCAGAAACGCCAATGGAAAATGCCCGTGCCGTGGAATAGCGGTCGCACGCGGCTTTGGCAAGCGCCTTGGCGCAAACCTGATCAAAAACCATGGGGATTTGAGGATTCGCAATGGAAGGAGCGCGCTGCTTCTCATTGCATACGCGATCCACAATGGATTTTCCTGACCCCGCGAACGGGTTCGTGCCGGTGAGTAACTCGTAGAACACAACGCCGGCAGAAAAAATATCCGAGCGCCGGTCCGTCGGCGTCCCGGTAAATAGTTCCGGGGACATGTAGTCGGTTGGGGAAGTTTCGAGCCTGGCCACTCCGAAATCCGCAACCCTGAGCTGACCATCAATGGTCAGGACAAGGTTGGAAGGTCTAATTTCACCGTGGACTACCCCTTGGTCGTGGGCATATTCGAGCGCATCCAGAAGCTGCGTGACCACGCTGGCTGCGTCGGCGATCGTAACCAGCATCCGCCCCTTAAGACCACAACCGGCAACGTACTCCATGGCGACAAACGATAAGCCGCCGTCCTCGCCGTACTCGTAGACTTCCACAATGCCAGGATGGCGCAGAGCGGTGGCGGCGCGAGCTTCATTTTGGAACCGGGAGACGGCGGCGCCGCCGTATGACTCTAAGCGTTCCTTGGTAATGGTCTTGAGTACGACGATGCGTTCTGAAGCGCGATCGAGGCCCCGGAAGATAGGACCCATGCGTCCTTGGGCGAGGGTCTCAAATACCTCGTAACGTCCGAGCCGTGCAGGGTACGGCGTCGCAGCGCACATAGGTTGCAGGTCCAGGCCGAGGCCAGAGTCGCCCGCTCTACATCTGGTGCGAATCGGGCGCAAAACAGGGTAGATTGTAGCACCATAAATCGGGCAGCCCACGAGAATAGAAGCGCAGTTTGTCCAGGGCGATGGTTCCCGGATTTCATCCCTTGGGTCAGAACTCCCGTATAAAAGCGCAAATTTTTGCTCTTTGAAAAGCCTGTCTAGAGCCGAATACAGCAGAAATCAGTCTGCCGGACGCGTATGACCTTTGCTGGACTTAGAGCCCGGAATCTGGTAAAGTTGCGGCCTCGCGGGCAGTTGAGGCGAGACTCGTTGCCTCAAAACCCGGTGCTGGCCCTCCCCCCGCAGGCCCGGCGAATCGTTGGGCTCCACACCGCAAAACAGGTTCAACGCCGGCGGAATGTGAGATCATACGCCAAAGCGTAGTTGACACAGGCGACACAGTCTTGGCGTGCGGAGCCGGCGGTTCGCCCGTGTTGGACGGTCCTTCCGGACCGTGCGAAAAACCAAGTATCCCAGGTTTTTCGTGTTTCTGATGGAACTCGCATCATGGAACCGAGCGCGCCACGCAAGATCAACAAATACGATGTGATCGACCTCATCGGCAGAGGGGGGATGGGTGTGGTCTACAAGGCCGTAGACCGCTCGCTCGACCGGCTGGTTGCTATCAAGATGGTAACCAGCGCCGAGGATTCACACGGCAGCCTGCTAAAGCGCTTCTACCGCGAATCGCAGTTCACCGCCAATCTTCGCCACCAGAATATCGTTACGGTGTACGAACTCGGCGATTTCGAAGGCCGGCCTTACCTGGTGATGGAATATCTGGCCGGGCAAAGCCTGGATTCGATGCTGGCCCGGCAACCGATGACCTTGCAGCAGCGGATCAACTACGTCCGCCAGGTTTGTGGTGGCCTGCACTACGCGCACTCCCGCCAACCCAGTATTATTCACCGCGACATCAAGCCGGCGAATATCGTGATTCTGGAGGACGGGACGGCAAAAATCGTCGACTTCGGGATTGCGCGTCTGGGGCAAAGCAACGATACCCATTCCGGGCAGCTCATGGGCAGCTATCACTACATGTCCCCGGAGCAAATCGAGAGCTCTGAACTGGATGGCAGAAGCGACATTTTCTCCATCGGCGTGGTGCTTTACCAACTGCTCACGCTGACGCTTCCGTTCGAGGGCAATGGTATTGCCCAGACGTTACACCGCATCATGAATAGCCCGCCTCCGCCGCTTGCCCAGTTCCTCAGGGACTACCCGCTAGCGCTCGATGAGATCGTTTCCCGGGCACTCGCCAAGAATCGAGACGAGCGCTACCAGTCCGCGGCCGAGTTGTCGTTTGACCTGATGCAGGTGGAAGGCGATCTCCTGCGTGGTTTTTTCGCGGGGTTCATCGAACGCGCCGAAAATCTCGTGCGCCAAGGCGATTTCGAGTCTGCCAAGCAGGAACTGGTTCACGTCCTCGACAAGGATCGTCAACATACTCGCGCCAATGACCTGATGCGGGAAGTGCAACAAGGGATCATGCGCCAGCAGCGCGAGCAACGCCAGCGCCGGGCCCGCGATTTGCGCAGCCATGCCGAGGAAGCGTTGCAACGCAATCATCTCGACCAGGCTCTAGGACTTCTGGAACAAGCAGTCGGCTTGGATCAGACCGACACCGGCCTGCAAGCCTTTCGTGACCATGTGCGTGAGCTGCAGGCTCGGGCCACCCGGCTCAATGAAACTCTCGCCCGTGCCGAACGGCTGTGTGCCGCACACGACTTGGATGGGGCCGCACACGCCATCGCCGAAGCCATCGACCTTGAACCCGGCTCCGCGCGCGTCACGTCGCTCAAGCTGATCGTCGACGCCAAGCTTCTCGAACGCGAAAATAAACGTGAGGTACTAGAGTTGCTGAGTTTGGCCCGGCAGCATATCGGAGGCGGAGAGTTCGAAGCCGGACTGGAATTGCTGAAAAAGGTTGAGGGCCTGGATCCGACTGTTTCGGGTCTACGTGACCTGGTGGCGGTCGCCGAGGCCGGTCGCCGCGGCGCAGAACGCGAGACCTTTTTGCAAAACGCCACCGTCAAAATCAAGGAAGCCCTCAGCTGCCAGAACCCGACACTGGCGCGCGATCTGGCTGCCGCCGCGCTCGAGAAGCTCCCCGAGGAAACCAGCCTTTTGGATCTCAAAGCAGCCGCGGAGGAGCAAATCGCAGTTGGCAGCCGCGATAAAGATAAAGAAGGGACCATTCATCTGGTCAGCGGCACGCCCAGCCGGGACATTCCCTCGACCTCGGTATCTTCCCGCTCCGGTTCTGTTCCCAATGTGCGGCCTGTCCCTCCCGGTGCGACCGCTCTACGGAAGCCGCTGCCGCAAAGCCAGGCGGTGGCCGAACTCACACCGGTCCACGGCATTAGTTATTCGGAGGCGCTACCAAAACCGGCGAGTGATTCCGATTCGTCTCGCCCCTCCGCTTCCCTCGGAATAATGCCTGAGGCACCGCGTTTCCCGCCGTACCGCGGGCGCTCCGCACCGCCGCCGGAAGGCCCGCCGCTTGAGACTGAACGAAAGACCAACGCTGAACCCGCACCGCCGCCACCTGCGAACGTGTGGCCGGCTGAACTCTTGGGAACGCTGGAGCAGAAGCTGGCTGCATTCCTTGGACCGTTGGCACGAGTTGTCGTCAAGCGGGCTGCGACGCGCGCCAAGGACCTCGACGAACTCTACACGCTGGTTGCGGAAAAGATCGAGGGGCCGAAGGATCGCGAGGCATTTCTTGCTGCGATGCTTCAGATAGCAAGGGCAAGCGGTTCGCCGGCTGGTGTGCGATCGCGATCTTCCGAAGTGACTGCCCCAGAACAGGCCAGGGCGGCACTTACACCAGCGCAGATTGAGACCGCCACGCGGGCTCTGGCGCACTATGTAGGGCCGCTCGCCAGCGTGCTTACAAAGAGGGCAGCCCAGCAGGCGAATAGCCTGGACGCTCTTTATGGCCTGCTCGCCCATCACATCGGCACAGATGCCGAACGCACACGCTTCCTGCAGGAGGCCGGCTTCGGGAATAGATGATGTTTTGCCCGGCGGCCTACATATGGCATCCGCCGTTGACGTTTAGTTCCTGTCCGGTGATGTAGTCGGCGTCCATGGCCAGGAAGCCGGCGGCCTTGGCAATTTCCTCGGGAGACGCGAATCGTCCCAACGGAATCTTAGCCTTGATCTGGGCCGCGACTTCTTCCGGAATCGCCTCGACCATCTCGGTGGAGGTGTAGCCCGGCGCGATGGAGTTGGCGGTGATGTTGTACTTTGCCATTTCCAGGGCCAGCGTCTTGGTGAAGGCGATAATGCCACCCTTGCTGGCCGAGTAGTTTGCCTGGCCGAAAGCGCCCATCTGTCCCACCACTGAGCTGATGTTGATGATTCGCCCGAAACGCTGATTGATCATGGCGGGCAGGGCGGCGCTGGTGCAATAGAACGTGCCGTTCAGATTGACGTTGATCACGTCCGCCCAGTCCTCGTCGGTCATCTTGCGCATAGAGTGGTCGCGCGAAATGCCGGCGTTGTTCACCAGGATGTCGAGCCGCTGCCACTTGTCCAGCACTTCTTTCACGATGCGGCGGGCGTCCTCTTTTTTGGAAATGTCGCCCTGCACCATCAGGCACTCCACTCCCAGGGCGCGAACCTCTTCCGCCACGCTTTGCGCGTGGGTAATGTCGACCCGGTAGTCGATGGCGACGTTGGCGCCATGGCGGGCCAGTTCGAGGGCGATGGCGCGGCCAATACCGCGTGACGCGCCGGTGACCAAAGCGACCTTTCCTTTCAGAGAGGCCGTCCCATTTCCGTTTCCATTGCCATGTGCTTTCCATGAAGTAAACTCCTCTCCTGAGAGCTGTAGCTCACCATTGCTGGATCCACCCGCATAACCACGTATCCGCCCACTGCGCCGGCGCCAAAGCCGGGTGCGAATATCCGCATTGGCCGGTTGATGCGTCCTTCATGCACGGCATCGTGAACCGCAAGCAGAATGCTCGCGGCAGAAGTGTTGCCGACGCGCGCAATGTTGAAATAGAGCTGCTCAGGGTCGATGCCGGCAGCCTGCGCCAGACTCACCACCATGTTCTTGTTGGCCTGGTGGGGAATGACGAGATCGATCGCATCCAACAGCGTGCCCGGAGCGCCGGTGGGATTAGGCAGCGACTTCAGTTCAGCGATCATCTGCGTCAAGTAGCGCTTCACCAGCGCTTTCACTTCGGGTCCGTAGACGGTGATGTTGTTGTCGAACTCCGGGTTCGGCCAGATGATGGAATTCACTTCCGACCACGGGCCGCTGGCGTAGGTCTGGAATACCTCGATATCGGGTGCGACGCCTGCGGGCGCGGGGCCGACCACCACGGCCGCGGCTCCATCGCCGAAGATCATGCGGGAGGTGCGTACCGTGCCGATCTTGTCCGAAAACTTTTCCGCGCAGACGACCAGCACAGGCTCTTCAATCTCCTGCAAGAGCCGGGTCGCTTCTCCCAGCCCATAGGACATTCCCGCGCAAGCCGCGACGATGTCGCACGAGGTGTGCGTCTGCTGCAGTCCCAGTTCACCCGAGAGCCACGTCGCCACCGACGGGATGAGTTTGGTACTGGTGCAACTGCAGAAAAGGACCGCGCCGATTTCGGAGGGTTTGCGTCCCGACTTCTTGATGGCCTCGCGAGCGGCCAGCAGAGCCATATCCTCGCAGACTCAGTTCGGTGTAGCAGCGCTCCTCGATGCCGGTTTTCTCGGAGATGTCCGCCGCCGTCATCTGCGACCAGCAATAAGCGTGGTTGCGGATAAGGTCAGCATTGGTGCAAGGAATTTCGCCTTCGTAGACGGCGATGCTCTCCACACGCGGCAGGATCTTGAAGCGATCGCGCACCACCACTGGAGGGCAGGGCCTCTCGGGCTCGCTCAAGGCCAGAGTGTCAGGCCGGGCGGGATGAGGCCGATGAACGCCGTTTCCATTGCTGTGCTTCACCCGCCGGATGAACTGCGCACATCGCTGTTGCGGGGGTGAAAGGCGATCACGTAATCGTCGTCCCTCAGATCCTCCAACCGGCTTCAACGCGCTGGCGGTCGGGGTCCCACGGATACTGGTTGTGCAGGATCATCGCCTGCCGCATCAGGGCTTCCATCTCCGGGACCTCATGGGCGTAGTCGACGATATCGCTATATTCGTAATGCGGGTAGTCGGGATCGTAGGTCAGAAGATGGCAGGTAAGATTGCGAGGATCGGACACGATCTCGCCCACCGTCGGGCCGAAGGGGACGAGTTTCTCCTCCTGCGGTTTGTTTATTGCGAAATACATTTAGCAGGATTTGAAAACTCGTGTCTTCCGCCCCTTCGTCCCATGCCGGTGCCAGCTGCTTGTAGCCGGCTTCGATGGCTGCGGTCAGTGCCGCTGCATCGCGCGGCTTGTACACCGGCAAAAAAATGTCGTCGCGATGGCGAGGCAAGTCTCCCCAGCGTGTGGGCCGCTTTTCATACATGGTGAGCACGTAACGATTCACCCAGAAGAGATTCAGCGCCAGGTCGCGGCAAATCTCGTAGCGATTGTGATAGCTGCCGCTTTGCGCGCGAGCCACGATATCGGTCTCGGTCGGAGCTTTTTCGCCGAAGTCGCGGCGCACCACCGTATTGAACTGATCCGTCGTTTCGAAAAGTGAGAAGTCCAGCTCCGGAAAGAAATTGCACGGAAAGACGAGCCGGCCATGGCGATTGATCACGAACGGTTTGGTTAACATGGAAGATGTTTCTTTCCGCCCGGTTTCCAGCTTCGTGGGGCTGGCCGCCAAGCTATATCTGGCCAGTTTCGTCGCACGATCTCAGCGGATCTGGACTCGGTTCGTACAAATATCCCCGCTGAGGTCTGCCTGGGAAACTGCTTGACGCGATTATCGATAGGGATCGGCCTTTATGCCGTGGTATCAATCACGTGCGGGCGTGACCGCGGTCACAGGGAGCGACAGAATCTTTGGAAAAGCTAAAGCGGGCTCTTCATCTTCCCTCAATCCATTGCTCCGCTTCCTCAAGGGAGGCACAAATGCGAAAGTTCTGGTTGACCCCTCGCAGCAGTGCATGCATGCGGGCGGCATTGACCAGGGCCGGGTTTTGAGCCACAAATGCGCGCCTGGAGCCGGGCGAAAAGGGATCGACTTCATCGGCCAGACTCATCGCCTCTTCGGCGCCCATTTCAAGCTCTTCGACCTGGCACAAGTCAACAATCTCGGAGAAGCTCGGCTCGAATAGGGGATGAGCGCAAAGTGCGATGGCATAGGCTTCGATGTCACCGACGGTAAGCTTGCTGGCAAACTTGACCGAGACGAGACGTTTCGCTGGGTCGATCGTGTACGCAATAGACATCAAGTCCCGAGCAATGGCAATTGCAGTCGAGGCGGCGCCCAACCTCTAAGATCAGATTGTATGTTTTAGCGAGCTATGCACCAAGGGCAATTGGTGCTGGGCGAACGGTGCCGGCGTACACATCCCAATTTGGGAAATCGGGCTGCCGTATGTTGCTGAGGTAAAGACGCGCTCCTGCGATTTTTCCGCGTTCTCAGGATTCCGCGGAAACAGCCCTAAAGGAAATCTGCCAGGATTTGGTTGACCTTCACCGCCTCGCCGGGGGCTACCCTGACCGACTTTAGCGTTCCCGCCGCGGGGGCGCAGATCCTGGTTTCCATCTTCATGGCTTCCAGCACAAGGATCAAATCGTCCGTACAGAGGATTGCGCCGGCTTGTACTTTGACTTCAACCACCAGGCCGGCGACAGGGCTGCGGCAGACCTTGGATTCGTCGATGCTCTCTTCGCCCTCGGAGGGGGCAAACGGCTTTGCCGCTGTAGGCACTACCGTGGACTGAATCGTCTCCCTGGCGGGAGGGGGAGACGGGGGGACCGCCGAAGAAATCGCTTCGGAGTCGTCAACCTCGACTTCGTACTGGGTCCCGTCAATTAATATCTGTAGTTTCAAGGACCACTCCTCTGAGTGAGGTTGGCGACAGTGGCGCGGGTGCAGCGTGAGCGCGTCCATGGACGGGCTCATGGGAAGTCTGCACGAGAACGCGTCCCTGCTGCGCCCATGGCTCAGCGCCGTCCGCTGGAGTTGGCGCGGAGATTCCCGGCGCCGGCAGCCGCTTCACCGAGCAAATGCGGACTTTCTTCCCGAGAAAACCGGTGACCGTCTCCGCGATCACGGCCATGGTTTCCGGCGGCACTTCATCCGAAGTGGCGGGAGTCGGCCAAGCAATCGGCGGCGCTGGCCGCGCATCTGAAAACTCCGCCTTCGGTGCTACGAAAGGTAGCGCCGTTGCTTGGCGTGTGGCTACTGCCCGGTCTAAAAGCCGGACTCTGGCGTGCAGCGTATTGATTTGGTCTTGAAACTCGTGGCGGAACTCCTCGCAGCACTTCTTGACCGTCTGCCGGAGTGCAACATACGCAACCCCCCATCCCGCGATGATCAGCACGGCAGTTAGCATTGGATGCCTCCTTGATTAGAGCGGAATCAGGCCGTGCTTTTTGGGCGGACGATGGTCACGCTTGGTGTGTAGAGCCTCGAGGGCCTGGGCCAAATATTTTCTGGTCTCGGCGGGCTCGATGATGTCGTCCACCAGCCGCCGGCCAGCGGATACATAGGGATTGGCGAATGTGTTGCGATAGAGGTCAATCAGCTCCTGGCGCCGCTGCACCTTGTCTTCGGCGGCGTCGATTTCGTGGCGAAAGACGATTTCCGCCGCACCCTCAGCGCCCATGACGGCAATTTCTGCAGTGGGCCACGCCACCACGCGGTCTGCGCCGAGATCCTTGCAGCACATGGCGATGTAAGCGCCGCCATAGGCTTTGCGCAGCATGACGGTGATCTTCGGGACGGTTGCCGCCGAATAGGCAAACAGCATTTTCGCGCCGTGGCGAATGATTCCGCCGTACTCCTGCTCGACCCCCGGCAGGAAACCGGGCGCATCCACGAAAGTCATCAATGGCATGTTGAAGGCATTGCAGAAGCGCACGAAGCGGGCCACTTTGTCGGACGCGTTAATGTCCAGGACGCCGGCGAGCACACAAGGCTGGTTGGCCACGATACCCACCGGGCGTCCCAGGACACGGCCAAAACCAATGACCACATTGGCAGCGAAGCCAGGCTGAATCTCGAAGAAGTCCTTGTAGTCGAGGACGCGCGTGATCACCGAGCGCACGTCGTAGGCGATCTTCGGTTCCGCGGGCACGACGTGATTGAGTTCCGGATCGTTTTCCGGCGCAAGTTTGAAACGCAGGCGCGGAGGATCCTCCAGATTGTTGGACGGCAGGAAGCTCAACAGGCGGCGGCACAAGTGCGACCGCTCCATTGTCGTCTTCAGCGATCAGGTGAACCACGCCGGAGCGATTCATCTGGGCCGCAGGCCCGCCCAGATCGTCGCTCGTCACCACTTCTCCCGGTTACCTGCTTGATCACCTGCGGCCCGGTGATGAACATCTGCGCCCGTTTGGTCTGAATGATGAAGTCGGTCAGCGCAGGACTATAAGCTGCCCCGCCTGCGCATGGTCCGCAGATCATAGAAATCTGCGGGACGCTGCCAGACAGCAACACGTTGTTGTAAAACACGCTGCCGTAGCCGGACAGGCTATCGATTCCTTCCTGCACGCGCGCTCCGCCTGAATCGTTGATGAAGACGAAAGGGCTGCCGGTCTTCAGGGAGAGCTGCATCATCTCGGTGATCTTGTCGCAGTGCATCTCGCCCGCGGTGCCGCCGCAGAACCGTGAAATCCTGGCTGGCCAGATGGACGAGCCGGCCGTCGACGGTGGCGCATCCGGTGATGACTCCGTCGGCCGGAGTCTCTTTTTCCGACATGCCGAAAAGCGTGGCGCGATGTTTGGCGAAGATGCCAATCTCCTGGAAGCTCGCGCGGTCGACCAGTTTGTCGACGCGCTCGCGCGCAGTGAGCTTGCCCATGGCGTGCTGTTTGTCGATGCGCTGTTTGCCGCCGCCCTGGACGAGTTCGGTGCGTCTCCTTTGCAACTCGGCAACACGTTCGTCGATCTTCGAGCTAGTTCCTTCGAGGGCCTTCAGTCTAGTTGGGGGCACAGAATGCGCAGCCACGGAAAGTGCGGCGGTCTTCAATTCGGAAGCGGGGAGAGGACTCACGGCCATGACATGCCTCCTACACAGATTAGGGGCCTCCTTGCGGCTTTAAAGAATCGCAAGAGTCTCACCGGAACAATGAACGTGCCGACTGAACATCAGTGTTGTTGCGGTTAAGAGACAGTCAGATTGTTAGTCCGGATGCGAAGCGGCCTCAGTGACCAAAGTCACACATCGCTGTGACCGGGGGCGGAGGGGCGCATCCGCGCTGGCGTGATTGTAATCACTGCAAGCTGAGGTTCCCGGGCGCAGCATCTAAGAAGATGGTCCCTGCGGAGGTGACGAAACCATGGGTCTGCGCAAGTGGGTTGAGAGTAACGTTCGATACGGCCGGGAACTCGCGAGTTCGAGCCTGGAGGGAGCAAACTCGGGGCGAGAGGAGTTTCTCGGCGATGCCCGGCTGACGCCACTCTTGGGCGAAGCCGCTGCGCATCGGCGTGAGCGACTACGACGTGGAGTGG